>CAYTRP010000211.1:0-6509 GCA_964440195.1 uncultured Candidatus Sumerlaeota bacterium | reverse complement strand
GCAGGTCCTTCCGGGCACCGGACACCGCCCCCCTTGTCAGGGGAAGGTAAGCAAGGTCGATCAGATCCGCATATACCTCCTCGAAGGCGATTTCCCGCGTCGCATAAAGGCTTCTGAATCCGGGCGCGTGGGCCAGCATCTCCTTCACCGGAATATAGGCGGGAACCATCGGGAGATCGACGTAGCCACTCGATCTTCGCACCTCGATCTTTTCGGGTGTTGTTGTCTTGGTGCTGAATGAAACCTCGATCCATTTCCTGCCCGCCTGAATGCGGGCTTCGGCGGACGCGTCGCCTCTTGCGTGGTGAATCAGCCGCGCGGGATTCTTGTCGAGGGGAGCGAAGACATTCACGAGTTTTTGTCCGAAGGAACCTTCGCCCGATTTTTCCCGCGAACGGGTTGCCGCGTACAACGCCTTCAGGATGTGCGTTTTCCCCGTGGCGTTCCTGCCGATGAACACGTTGATCCCGGGCGAGAATTTCAACTCCAGGCTCTTGAAAGCCGTGAAGTTCTTCAGCGTCAGATTTGAGAGGGGCTCGGGCGTCGCTTTGGCTGACATCGGAACGTTTCCTTGCTCTGGCTCTCGTCGCGGTCGTTTCCAAAAACGGCTTGGGATTCACCGTCAAGGATCACCCTTCATCTTTCTTCTTGTCCTTGTCGTATGCTTGAATAATCCGCGTCAGCAACGGGTGGCGGACGACGTCGCGGTCGTTGAAGTGGACGACTTCGACACCCTGAATGTCGTTGAGAATCCGGACCGCGTGCACCAGGCCGGACTGGTGGCCCTTGGGCAGGTCCACCTGCGTCATGTCGCCGGTGATGACGGCCTGGCTATCAAAGCCAAGGCGCGTGATGAACATCTTCATCTGCTCGATGGTGGTGTTCTGCCCCTCGTCGAGGATGACGAATGCGTTGTTCAGCGTGCGCCCACGCATGTAGGCGAGCGGCGCGATCTCGATGACGCCGGACTCGACGGCGGCGCGTATCTTCTCCCCCTCCATCATCTCGTACAGCGCGTCCCACAGCGGGCGGATGAAGGGGTCGAACTTTTGCGCAAGGTCGCCGGGAAGAAAGCCGAGACGCTCGCCCGCCTCGACGGCCGGACGGCACAGGATGATGCGGCTGACGCGGCCCTCGGTCAGCGCCCCGACCGCCTTTGCCATCGCGAGGAAGGTCTTCCCCGTTCCCGCCGGTCCGACGCCGAAGACGAATGTGTTTTTGTCGATCGCCTCAAGGTACGCGCGCTGGGATTGGGTGAGCGGCGAGAGGCGGGTGCGCTTGAGCGGCACCGGGATTTCCTCCAGCATCAGCTCCATCGCCCGGCGCCCATCGGTTGCCTGCCCGGAACCGTTGCCGCCGTCGCTGGAAACATCGGGGATATGGTCGCCGGCGGCCAGGCGCACGGCATGGCGGAACTCCTGCTTGGAGAGACGCCCGCGCTTGCGCATGAGCGAGAGCACGTCCTCGACCATGCGACGGGCCGCCTCGGCAGCTTCCGGCGAACCGATGATCTTGAGCTTGTTGTCGGTGTCGTGTTCGCGCAGGACGAGCTTGACGCCCGAGCGGTCCTGCAAGGCCCGGAGTTTTTCCTCGCGGCTGGCGCACAGTTCGGCGACTTCGGACTTCGAGAGGGAAACAACGAGAGTTTGCCTGGAGGTCAAGCGCGACGGGTGCCCTCGGCGGGATGGCGGGGCGCGAGCCCCTGATGGAACTGGTGGTGAGGCTGGAGCCCCGTTTCGACGTCTGTCAACGGCAAGTGGGGCCGGGGAAGTGCCCCGTCTGGGCGCACACCCGCGCTCGTCAATCCGCCAAAAGGCGTTCCAATCCGTACATCGGCTCCGGTCGGAGGCCACGCAGGCCTTGATTTTCCGGCTGGCACGGCGCTCGTATCCGCTTTCACCGCCCCTCATCCCATCGGAGCGCCGGTTGATGATTCCCAGGATCCTTTTCGCTCTTGCCGGCTGGGTGGCCTTGGCCGCGCCGGCTGTCTCGCTGACGCCCGCGGACATCGACGCGCATCTGGCGAACGCCCAAGCCGCCGCCGAGGTGCAACCCGCCCCCCCGGCCAACGATGCCGCCTTCCTGCGACGCGTGTCCCTCGATGTGCGCGGGGTGGTGCCCTCCCTGGAGGAGACGATCGCGTTCCTGCTCGACACGAAGGCGGACAAGCGCGAGCGGCTCGTCGGGCAGATGCTGGCGAGTCCCCAGCGCGGCGAGTACTGGGCGGCCTACTGGGACAAGCTTCTGGTTGGCCAGTTGACCGAGCCGGGAAATGTCGCCATCCAGCGCCAGCTCAAGAGCGAGTTCCGCGACTGGATCGCGCGGCAGTTCAATGGCAACCTCCCGTATGACGAGTTTCTGGCGGAGATCGTCTCCGTCGAGGGAACGACGGAGGAGGCGCCGCAGAACCTCGCCCTCGCGCGGTGGCGCGGATCGCCCGAGAACATGGCGGGCACGATCAGCCGCGTCTTCCTCGGCGCGGACATCCAGTGCGCCCAGTGTCACGATCACAAGGAGAACCCCGAGCTGACGCAGCGCAAGTTCTGGGAGTTCGCCGCCTTCTTCGCCAACACGCGCGCGATCCCCTCGCGCAACGAGATGGGCCGCGCCGAACCCTCGGTGGAGGTGGTCGACACCGGCTTTCGGTGGCAATTTGAAGTGCCCGACACCCAGCCGGCAATGCAGGTGACCCCGGCTTACCTCGACGGATCGGAGCCCACCCGCAAGTTGATCGACGAGGCGGGCGAGGAAGTCAGCCTGCGCGACCTTCTCCAACAGAGCCGCCGCTTCCGCAATTCGCAGGGGGCCAAGGCGCTGGCCGCCGCGCGAGAGAATCCCGACAGCCTCACCCCCGGGCAACTGCGCCTCCTGCAGCGCGACGCACCGCGCGTGCGCGACACGCGGCGCCGCGAACTCGCGCGCCTGATGGCCCATGGCGACAGCGACCAGGTCGCGCGCAACTTCATGAACCGCCTGTGGGCACGGTACTTTGGGCGCGGACTGATGGAGCCGCTCGACGGATGGGCGACGCCCGCCACGCCGGATCATCCCGGGTTGCTCGCGGCGCTGACGGACGAGTTCGTGGCCTCGGGCTTTGACGTGCGCCACATGGAGGCCCTGATCCTCGCCACGCAGGCCTACGGCCGCGCGTCCACCCCCAGCAAGTCCTCCGCGCGCATGCCGGAGCTATTCGCCCACGCGATGGTGCGGCCCCTCGCGCCCGACCAGTTGATCAATTCCATCGCGCAGGTGACGCAGAGCGCTCCCCTGTCGGGCGAGGGCGGACGTCGCGGCGAGGCCCTTCGCGCCCAGTTCGAGCGGCAGTTCAGCTTTGCATTCGACAGCGACGAGATGGAATGGACGACCACGTTCGATCCCTCCATCCCGCGCGCCCTGTTCTTCCTGAACGAGCCGACGATCAACCGGGCAGTGGTGGCACAAGGCGAGACGTTCCTGGCGAGCGTGACAGCCAAAACCAGCGAGCCGGGCGAGGTGCTGGACTATCTCTTTCTCGCGGCGCTGAACCGCTACCCGGATTCGAGCGAACGCCCGGCGCTTCTGGGGATGCTCACGCGGGCCTCGGGCGACAAACGCGAGTTCGCCGCGCTGTGCGAGGACCTGCTCTGGTCCCTGATCACCTCGTCGGAGTTCATCAGCAACCACTGAAGGGCATTCAAGCACAGAGCACTCTGTGTTGAATCGCTTTTCTGTCCGTGCATCCCGCCCCGCCAAGGACTTGTCGCCATGACCGGCCACGACCACCACGACGAAGACCATCCTTCCCGCGCGTGCCCGCAGTCGCCGACTGGCCATGCGTGGGCGATGCTGGACCGGCGCGCGTTCCTGCGACGCGGCATCGCGGGAGCCCTGGGGCTTGCCATCGGCACACCGTTGCTCGGTGTGATCGGTCTCGATGGAATCAATGGCGTCTCGGCATTGTATGCGTCGACCGACGGGCAGAACGTGGCGGTCCGGCAAACCATCAAGTCGATCATCGTGCTGTGGATGGACGGCGGCCCCTCGCAGCTCGACACCTTCGATCCCAAGCCGGGGCACAAGAACGGCGGGCCCGTGCGCGCGATCGGCACATCGGTGCGCGGACTGCGGATCGCCGACAGCCTGCCGCGCGTGGCGGAAATCATGGACCGCGCGGCGCTGATTCGCTGCATGAGCACGCGCGAGGGAAGCCACGCGCGCGCGCGGCGGTTGCTGCGCACGGGCTTTGCGCCCAATCCCACCGTGCGGTTCCCCGGCCTCGGCGCCATCGTCGCCCATGAGATCGGCGATTGGTCCGCGGAGTTGCCGCAGAACGTGGCGATCAACGGGCCCGGCGAGGGCGGCGGCGAGCTCGGCGTGCGCTTTGACCCGTTCTTCGTGCGCAACCCGGGCCAGCCGGTGGACAACATGTCCGCCTTTCGGGGCATGAGTGACGAGCGCATCGACCGGCGCATCGAGCTGCTTCGCGCGCGCGAGGAGGCATTCCGCTCGCGCGCCGGCACCACGGGCGACAACGCCCATGTCGAGATGATGCGCGGCGCGGTCTCGCTGATGCGCGCGGAATCGGCGCGCGCCTTCGACATCGCGCAGGAGTCCGCCGACGTGCGGGCGGCCTATGGCGATTCGCGCTTCGGTCAGGGGTGCCTCATGGCGCGGCGTCTCGTCGAGGAGGGCGTGCGCTTCGTCGAGGTCACCCACGGCGGCTGGGACACGCACCTCGACAATTTCAACCGCGTGAAGACGCTGTGCGATCCGCTGGACCGGGGGATGAGCGCGCTGGTGCTCGACCTGGAGGCGCGCGGAATGCTCGACTCGACGCTCGTCCTGTGGATGGGCGAGTTCGGACGCACGCCGCGCATCAACGGCAACGAGGGCCGCGACCACTTCCCCGGAGCCTGGTCCGTCGTCGCGGCGGGAGGTGGGGTGCGCGCCGGCCAGGTCATCGGCAAGACCAGCAATGACGGCATGGAGATTGCCGGCAATGCCATCACGACGGCCGACCTGTTCCGCACGGTGATGTTGGCGGCGGGGATCGACCCGGACATGGAATATCACGCGCAACGCGGCCGGCCGGTGACATACGCCGACGGCGGGCGTGTCGTCAGCGCGTTGGTGCAGGCGTAGCGCACGGATTGTCGTTTTCGGCGACGCGTTGCGCCGTCATTCGCTTCCGGCGGCGCGCTCGAGCAACCGGTTCATGCGCGCGACCATGTCGCGTGGGTCCATGAGGAGGCCGGCCGCCAGCAGCGCGTTGTCGAGCAGTTGCTCCGCCAGTTCCCTTGCGAAGGCCTCGTCACTCGACCGCAACGCGTGGAGGCGACGAACGAGGCCATGGCGCGGGTTGATCTCCAGGCGCATCATGCCGGGCGCGTCGCCGCCTCGGTTGACGGCCATCATCACGCGCTGCATGGCGCTGCTCATGGGGCCTTCGGTGGTGGCGACGGCGGGGCTGTCGACCAGGCGATGGCTGATCTTCACTTCCCGGACGCGGTCGCCAAGGGCGGTCTTGAGCCAACCGCACAGGGCCCAGCCGTCGCTTTCGGCGAGGGCCTCGCCCCCCGAATCGGGCGCATCGCCGGGAAGTTGCAGGTCGCCGCTGTCGGCGGAGACGAAGCGCTTCTCCTCGAACTCGCCCAGCGTGGAGAGCACGAAGTCGTCGATGGGCTCGTGGGTATAGAGGACCTCGATGCCACGCGCGCGAAAGGCCTCGATGTAGGGCCCGGCCTCGATGGTTTCGCGGGAGGGGCCGTTGATGTAGTAGATGTCCTTCTGCCCGTCCTTCATGCGCGCGACGTAGTCGGCGAGGGTCGTGGCCGCGCCCTTTTCCGTCGCCGATGACTCGAAGCGGAGCAGGCGCGCGAGGTCCTTGCCGTGAACGAAGTCCTGCGTGACGCCCTCCTTGAGGAAGGAGCCGTAGGTCTTGTAAAATCGGGTGAACTTTTCGGAATCGGCTTTCGACTGCTCTTCGAGGAACTTGATGAAGCGCCCCGAGATGACGCTGGAGAGCTTGCGCACGAGGCGGTTGTCCTGGAGCATCTCGCGCGAGATGTTCAGCGGCAGGTCCTCGCTGTCGATGACGCCGCGCAGGAATCGCATCCATTCCGGGAGCAACTCCTCTGGATGGCGCAGGATGAGCACCTTGCGGCAGTAGAGATCCACGCCGGGCTTCACGCGGCCAAAGCCGAGGCGCTCGAAATTGTCGGGCGGGACAAACAGCAGCGCGTTGATGGCCAGGGGCGCGTCGGCGGAAAAGTGCAGGCGCAGGAGGGGGTCGTCGTTGGCGTTTGCGACGAAGCGGTAGAACTCGGTGTATTCCTCCTCCTTGATCTCGGCCTTGGGGCGTGTCCACAGGGCCTGCACGGTGTTGACGCGTTCGCCCTTCACGAAGACGGGGACGGGGACGAAGCTGGAGAAGTGGCGGATGATCCCCTTGATGCGCGATTCGTTGGCGAACTCCGCCGCGTCGTCCTTCAATTCGATGGTGATGGTGGTGCCGTGGGAGAGGCCCTCCT
>CAYTRP010000210.1:0-6523 GCA_964440195.1 uncultured Candidatus Sumerlaeota bacterium | reverse complement strand
CGCTCGGGCAAGATCATGCGGCGCCTGCTGCGCGACATCGCCGACGGACGCGCCCTGGGAGACACGACCACGCTGGCCGATCCCGCCGTTGTAGAGGCCGTCCGCTCCAGCTACGAGGAGAAGTACGGCGACTGATGGCTTCCGAATCCACCACGCAGCACCGGTCAAGTGCCGCCGCCCTGCCACCCGTCAGGGCGGCCGTCCTCACCATCAGCGACACGCGCACCCCGGAAACCGACACCAGCGGCGCGCTCATGAAGCGGCTGCTGCAAGAGGATGGAAACGAAGTCGTTGCCTACTCCATCCTGCCCGATGAGCCGTCCTTTCTCCGGGAGCAGATCGCCGAGCTTTGCCACGGTGGGGACGTTCAGGTTGTCCTCTGCAATGGCGGCACGGGGATCTCTCCCCGGGACGGGACTTTTGAGGTGGTGTCCTCCCTCATCGAGCGTCCCCTGCCCGGATTTGGCGAGTTGTTTCGCATGTTGTCGTGGGAGGAGGTCGGCCCGGCCGCCATGTTGTCGCGGGCGGCGGCCGGACTCGTCGGCAATGTTCTTCTCTTCTCGACGCCGGGTAGCGCCAACGCCGTCGAGGTTGCCATGAAGCGGCTCATCATCCCGGAACTGAAGCACCTTGTCTGGGAGATCGGCCGGGGCTGAACGTGTGTCTATTGCTGTTGCTCGGCCAATTGCTGCCCCGTCAGCAGCAACTCGTCGGATGCCTTTTGAAAGCGCACGAAGCTCTCCGCGGTCACCTCGTGGAGAACGTCGCCAACTCCGACGAAGACGATGCTCCCCGCATTCGGCGCCCGGTGAATGGACATTTCGTGCAAGGCCTCGCCCTTCGCGTCCGCGAATCGCACGCGATACTCCACCGGCGGTTTCGTCGAGGAGAACAGTTCCGCGCTCCGCGACAATTCCTCCGAGGCATAGAGGAACTGCTCCACCAGCCTGTCCGGAATCACCTGCCTGCGGCCCGTTGGAAGAAGAAGCCTCCAGGCTCGCTCCTCGCGGACCAGTTCGAGGGAGCCGGTTTCCGTGCTGAAGACCACCTTGGCGACGTCCTTCCCGTAGCCGTGGTGAATCCGGTTGTCTCTCAGGTCCCCGCGCAGCCACCGGTGCAGGTGCAGGGTCGTCATGTCGATGGTCCACACACTGCTGTCCTGGATGCGTAGCAGATAGGTGGACAATTCCCGGGCCTCGGTCTGTCCGACCTGATAGCCCTCGGTCCGGCCGTCAGCCGTCACCGCCGCCAACTCGTACGTTCCCTCGCGCACCCCGAACAACGTGCGGGCCTCCTCCGCCGTCGCATAGTCCTTCATCAACTGCCTGCCGGCGAGCGACGCGAGGTTCATCAGCAACTGCTCCATCCGCGCCTGGTGCACGGGGCTGTCGGGCTGGTCCTCGAACCGCCAGACGCCTTCCTCGTCGCGCAGGAGAATGGTCGTCGTGTCCGCCGAGCGAATCTCGATGCTCTCGATCTCGCCGGGCTTTGCCCACAGGAAGCGCGGGGTCACCCATTCGCGCTCGGAGAGCAGGAACGAGGCGACATCGCGCGAGCGCACCTCGCCGACCGCGTCTCCCAGGGAGTCCCCGGTCACGTAGAGCATGTCCGTGTCGCCGATGCGCCGGCCAATCTGGATTTCCTTGGTGCCCTCCTGCGTCTCCAGCTTGGCGATGATGGCGAAGGGATCGTGCAGCCCCGTCGTTTCCACGCCGGGCCGTTCATCGCCCTCGAGAATGCGGATCGCGCGCGCCTCGGATAGCAGCGCCAGCGCCGTCTCGATCATCGTCTCGTTTGCCGGGACGTTTCCCCGCTGCATCGTCCACCCGGTCCCCTCCCGCCTGATGCGGAAAGTCCCGGACTGATTCCTCAGTTCCATGGACTTGACTGTCGAGGGATTGAAATGCACCAACCGCCGGTCGCGCAGCTCCAAGAGGGTGACGCGCGTTTGGTTTCGCAACGTGTCCAGGGTCGTAAAGATCTGGTCGTCGCCTTCGACCATCGCGTAAATGCGCGAGAGCCGGGGAGTGTCGCCGCCGATCAGGACCGTTGCCGTGGCCGGCTCCCCGGTCTTGGGGTCTTTTCCTTCGATAACGATCCGGGCCGCCGGTGGATCCAGTCCATAGTCGGCGAGATCCTTGGCGATGAACGGATTGGCTTTCTTCGAGGCATGGACGTTGTCGATGATCGTGCGGATGCGCGCCTCATCCGCGCGCAACGGCACCGGATCCACGATCCGCCACTCGTCCCCCGACTGCCGCTCGAGGACAAAGCGGCCGTGTTCTCCCTCGATCTCCAGTCGGGTCGCCTCCACGTAGTCAAAGGCCATGATGCGGCCCACCCGCAGGCGCTCCGCCTCGCGGGCCACGCGGGCCTGCCGGTCAACCAGGTAAGCTCCGAAAAGGAGCACGGCCACAAGGGCCGCGATGAAAGGGCGCCGAAAAGTCATCCGAACCTCTTGCGCACCACGGTATGGGTGACCCCGCCCACCAAGAGCACGAGCCCGATCAATAGCAACGTCCCCATGATCGTCCAGTAGCGACCCTGCGTCAGGACCAGCACCGATGCCTCTGCCAGGCGCGGCGGCACCTGGATGCGTTCTTCCCGCGCGCCCAGCCAATTCACCGAATGCAGCAGCAGGACGCGTGCATCCGTCAGGTCGATGAGGGCGTTGCCGGCGAAATCGACGTCGCCAAAGACCACCGCTCGCGCCATCTCCCCGCGTTGGCCCCCGGGGGTCGGGTAGGTTGATGCAACCGCGAGCCCGTGGGACCGGACACGCGCGGGATCGGCGGGGACTTCGGCTTGTCCCTGGCGCGCGAGCAAGACCCGCGCGTCCTCCGCCCAGACTTCCGGCCGCGTCACGATCAGGACGTCCGCGGAACCGCCCCCCAGCGAGGCATCCGGCGAGGCTTCCACGGGCCTGGTGAAGTCAAATCGCAGCGACGTGTTCCCAAGATTGCGCGCAATGACGTGGCCCCCCGCCATCCCCGCGTGCACGATGCGCGGCGGTGTGCTCAACGGATCGATCAGCACGGAGTTCGGCGCGACAACGCCCACCCGGGTAATGAGGCGCTCGTAATTCTCCAGACTGCGCGCGGCCACCTGGGGCTCCGCGAAGATCATCACCGCGCCCCCTTCATCCAGATAGTCGATGAGCACCTCAAGCTCCGCCTCGAGCAGGTCGACCGTCGGGGCGGGAAGGATCACCACGGCGGCATCCTCGGGGATGTCGCGCAGGCCCGTGAGGTTCAGGCCCGCGATCTGCATGCCCGCATCGCGAACCATGCGTGCGAATTCCCCCAGTGCCAGGTCGGGCTGGTCCTTGGGGCGGTTGGGATCGGATTCGACCGGTCGCATGCCCTTGCCCTGCGCGAAGTAGACGCGGTCGTCGCTTCCCGACTCCACGCGAAGAAGGGCATTCGTCATCCGGTTCTCAATGAGCCTCTCGCCCGCCTTGAGGGAGAACTTTTCCCGGCGCAGCACGCCTTCCGGTCCGTGGATCGTTGCAAACGCGTCGCCGGGAACGACCACGGGTCCAAACTCGCGCGCCGCCGACACATCCGCTTCCGAATCGAAGACGCCGGTTCGAATGAGGGGCGAATGGCGCTCGTACAATGCGAGGAAGCGGCGAAGCTCGACCTGGTCGGCGGCATCGGCAAAGACCGCGATTTCGATCGGGGATTCGAGCGTGTCGAGGAACGCCCGCGTTTGCGGGGACAAGGTGTGCATCTGGTTGCGGGTGATGTCCCACGGTTGCGAGTTGTTTGCCGCGATCAGGTAAAGGAAAACGGCCGAGAGGGACACGAACAAACAATAGGCAAGGCTGTTGAGCGTGGCGCCGATGTTGCCCGCCTGCTGCCAGAAGACGCCCAGCAGCAGGATTGCCAATGCCACGACTCCCATGCCGAGCAGCCATCCGGGGAAGGCCCCCAGCCAGGCGCCATACACGAGGGTGCCCAGCAACATGAGCAGCCCAAGCGCGGGGATCGAAAGCTGGATGAGGGGCGATCGTCTCATGGCGTCAATCCCTCCATCTCAGCGATTCCAACTGTCGAACGCCAAGGAAGAGGAACAGGAAGGTGAAGAGCAGGAAATAGACGAGATTCTCCGAGGCGATGTTGCCCTTGAAGAACCCGCTCAGTTGCGACATGAACGTGAGGTGATTGGCCAGCAGGCTCAGGCTGGGCGATCCAAAGGCATCCGCCAGTTGCGAGAAGACCAGCAGCGCGAAGAGCGTGACGAAGGTCAGGACCGCCGCGACCACCTGCGAGTCCGTCAGCGAGGAATAGAAGATCCCCAGCGCCGTGTAGGCCAACGCGACCATGGCCAGCGCGGTGTAGCTGGCCATGATGATGGGCCACTCGGGATCGCTCAGGTACGAGGTGATGAGGGGAAAGATGAGGGTGACGGAGAGATAGCCCAACAACGCAAGGCTGTTGGCCAGCCACTTGCCCATCATGACGGGCCACTCGCCGACGGGCATCGTCCGCAGCAGGTTCATCGTCCCCTGCCGGCGTTCCTCCGCGAGGGTGCGCATGGTCAGCAGCGGCACCTGCACCAGCAGGAAGAAGTGAATTGTCCAGCAGATCGGCTCGATGATGCCGATCGTCACGTTGACGCTGATGCCCTCGCTCTCGCGGATGGCGTCGTCGATGAATCCAAGGAGCAGTGAGAGATACACCATGCTCGTGGCGAGGAAAAAGACACCCGCCAGCACCCAGAACAAGGGCGTGCCGAGCAATTGCCCAAGTTCCCTCCGCATGATCGCAAGGGTCGCCCGAATTGGCTGCATCATCCGGCCTCCCGGGAGCCGTCGTTCGGGATCTGGCTGATCGCCTGCAGGAAGAAGTCCTCCAGGCTGTTGTCCGCCTCCCTCAGCTCCAGCAGGTCCAGTCCCTGCTCGACCACCAGCCGGACCAGGACCGGTCGCGGATCAAGCACGCCGATGGGCACCTGAAGGTGCGCCATCGTCTCTTGCCGGACACGCTCAATGTCTGCCCGGCCGCCGATGCGCGTCATCTCCTCCTGCACCAGCGAGACCCACGCCTCCGCCTCGCCTCGCACGCGCATCGTCAGCCGCCGCATCCCGTTGCGCTTGCCGACTTCGCTGACGGGGCCCTGGGCCACCACGCGCCCTTGGTTGAGGATGACGACATGCGAGCAAACCATCGAGACATTCGGCAGGATATGCGTCGAAAAAATAACGGTCTTCTCGTCCCGCATGCGCGCGATCAATGTTCGGATGTCGTTGATCTGTCCCGGGTCGAGCCCGACCGTCGGTTCATCCAGCACCAGCACCTTCGGATTCCCGAGAAGCGCCTGTGCGATCCCCACGCGCTGGCGCGTTCCCTTGGAGATATTCGATATCAGGCGCCGCCTCCAACCCAACAGGTCCGTTTCGCCGAGCACCCGCTCCACTTCGTGCTTCACGCTCTTCGCGGGGATCTCCTTCAGTGCCGCTATCATCGACAGGTACGATTCAACGCGCATTTCGGGGTAAAGTGGCGCTTCCTCGGGCAGGTATCCCAACACGCGCGCCACCGCGCGCTGCTCCCTTGCGACATCGTGCCCGGCAATCCTGACCTTGCCCGAAGTCGCCCGCGACAACCCCGTCAGGATTCGCATCGTGGTTGTCTTGCCGGCGCCGTTGGGGCCGAGAAATCCAAGTACCGCGCCCGTGGGGACATCGAACGATACCCCGTCAAGAACCCGCCGGTTCCCGAATTCCTTGGTCAGTTTTTCCGCTTCGATCATTGCCATCGCCTTCCGGTTGTCCCCGCGCTTGCCCTCTTCCCTCCCGGGTCACGCGGGCAAGCGGCTGATGATGCCTTCGACCAGCCCGCCAAAAGTCGATGCCACCCGCCTGCCCGTCTCCATCACTTCATCGTGCGTCGTCACCGCGTCCGTTCTCGTGACGAGGCTGTTCGTGATCGCCGAGATCCCGAGCACCTTCGCCCCCGCGTGAACCGCGGCGATGGTCTCGGGGGCCGTGGACATCCCCACGGCATCCGCCATCTGGCGCATCATCTGGACTTCGGCCTGCGTCTCATAGCTTGGTCCCGTAACGGCCAGATATACCCCTTCACGCAGGATGATGCCCTGCTCCACGGCCACTTCCCGCGCGATCTTCCGGAGCCCCCGGTCGTAGGGTTCCGACATGTCGGGAAACCGCGGCCCCATCGAGTCGAGATTCGGGCCGAGCAGCACCGACCGGAACTGAAAGTTGATGTGATCGGCGATGAGCATCAGGTCGCCGGGGACGAAGAAGCGATTCAACGCCCCCGCCGCGTTGCTGAGGATGACCACCTTGGCGCCCATTCGCAACAAGGTGCGCAGGGGATGCGCCGTCACCATTGGGTCCACGCCCTCGTAAATGTGTTTGCGGCCGCTCATCACGGTGACGCGCCTGCCGGCCAACTCCCCCGTCACCAACACCCCTTCGTGACCCTGCACGGTTGCCTTGGGGAAATGGGGGATCGCCTCGTAGGAAAGCTGGGCCTCCGTCTTGACGCGCCTGGCA
>CAYTRP010000209.1:0-6555 GCA_964440195.1 uncultured Candidatus Sumerlaeota bacterium | reverse complement strand
CAACGCGGCGGCGGGGACCCTGAAGATGTTGGACTCCAGCGTCGTTGCCTCGCGGCCCCTCACGATGTTCGCCTACGCATCCGGCGAGGCAACGGTCCCCCTGCCGGAAACGCATGACGGATATCTCGCCATGCTGGAAAAGCTCGGCTTTCGCGTGAATCCACTCCGCGCCGTCTGTTCCTCGATCGAGGAAGTCATCGCGGAAACGGATCGCTGGGAGACCCGGCGGCGAGATCTCCCCTACGACACGGACGGGTTGGTCGTGAAGGTGAACCGGCGCGGTTGGCAGGCCGCCCTGGGCGCCACGGCAAAGGCTCCCCGAGCCTTTGTGGCCTACAAATTCAGCGCCGAGCAGGCCCAGTCGCGCCTGCTCAACGTGGAATGGGGTGTCGGGCGCACGGGAGCGGTCACGCCCGTGGCGATTCTAGAACCCGTGCGGCTCGCGGGGACGACGGTGCAACGCGCGACGCTGCATAACGTGGACGAGCTGGAGCGCCTGGGCATCCGCATCGGTGACGCGGTGCTTGTGGAGAAGGGCGGGGACATCATCCCCAAGGTCGTGCGCGTCGTGACCAGCCTGCGGACTGGCGAGGAACGCGCCATCGAGGTGCCGACACGGCTGCAATGCTGCTCGGAGGATCTCGTACGCCTGCCCGGGGAGGTGGCGCTGCGTTGTGTCGCTGTCAAATGCCCCCATCAGGCGCGCGAGCGCGTCCAGCATTTCGCCCACCGGCGTGCCATGGACATCGATGGCCTGGGAGAGAAACTGGTGGATCAGTTGGTCTCCTCCGGACTCGTGGAGGATGTAGCCGACCTATACCTGCTGACCGCCGGGCAGGTGGCCGGCCTTGAGCGAATGGGGGAAAAGTCGGCGGAAAACCTCGTGGCGGCCATCGCGGAGAGCCGCACGCGCCCCCTGTCCCGGTTTGTCTTTGGGCTGGGGATACGGTTCATCGGCGAGACCTCGGCGCGCGACCTGGCAAGGGCGTTCGGGACGTTGGAGGCGCTGCGCGACGCCACGCCGCAACAACTCCTCGCCGTGGAAGGCGTCGGGGAAAAGGTCGCGGAGGCCATCGTTGAGTTCTGGTCGCGCGCCGAGAACCGGGAACTTGTTGATCGTCTCTTGGCCCGGGGAGTCTCGCCCCAGGCGGAGGACAAGCCAGTCGCCCCTTCGGCCGGAGAAACGGCGGGAGAATTTGCTGGAAAGACCTTCGTGCTGACTGGAGAATTGTCGCGCTATACCCGTCAGGAAGCCCAAGCCCGCATCGAGGAATTGGGCGGGAAGGTGACGGGGAGTGTATCCAAGAAGACGAATGTGGTCGTGGCGGGCGAGAACGCGGGGAGCAAACTGCAGAAGGCAACCGAGCTGGGCATCGCGGTCTGGGACGAGGAGACCTTCGTTTCCAAGCTGGACGAAAGCACATGAATCCAGACCCCGCAAACATCCTAAAGACAATGGTGGAGAAGGATCTGATCACGGCGGCGCAGGAACGTCGCGTTCGGCGGGCACTGGAACGCGGCGCTTCGCTCGAAGACGCACTGGGTCGCACGCCGTTGGTCGATCCGCTCGAATATCAGAAGCTCCTTCGACGGCCGAACGCGGTGGCAACACCACCGGATCAAACGACGCGGATCCCCCAAAGGAGCGAGGTGTCGGGGATTGCCTCTGCGGGGACCTACGACCTCGCCGAAGACGAGGGGATTCCGCTGCTGATCAGGTTGCACGAACTCCTGGGAGAGTTTTTCCATGGGGGTCTGGGTGGCATCGAGCTTGGCCGGGAAGAGATGAGCCGAGGGTGGTCGCGGTTGTTTGACACCCGGGGGGAATGGCTGGACCCGCGCCCGCTCGATCCCGTGCAGGCGGAGAAGATGGTGGCGCGACTGCGGGTCATGGCACGACTCTCCCCTTCCGACAAGTCCCCACGCCGCTCCGCCTTTCGCCTGGTCGGGAATGGATTGTCGGGCGAGGTGCTCGTGGAATCCGTCGGCGATGTGGTCCGGCTGGTCCTCTACCGCGCCTGAGCGAGACCGGGTTCCTCGTCGGGAAGCTCCCCGGGCGAGGCGGCCTCGATGAGAACATCCTGAGCCCGCTCCATGGCAGTGGAAAGGGAATCCACGCACTCCACGATCGATTGGGCGTGGAGCAGTTCGCACAGGCCCTTGATGTGGGGCTTGGCGGGAAAGAGGCAGACGCGCGAGGGCTTGGGGAGGAGCCGAGCCACGAGGAGGATGACGCCCAGGCACTCCGAGTCGATGGATTCCACCGCCGACATGTCGATGACGAGGGCATGAGGACCGTGATGGGCGGCGGCCAGCAAGTCCTCGCGCAAGGGGCTCGCCTCCGTGTGAAGGAGGTGCCGGCTTTCAATGCGGTGCACGGTCACTTCCAAGGCCATGCGCGGTCGCCTCGATGAGGCAATCGGATAGAAAGGACCATGCCCTGTTACCGGGCCGGTCCATGAACGATCACAAACCAAATACTTTCAATTGATCGCAAACGTCTCCGGGATGGAAATCCCGGATGGAATCTCCCATGGGGACCGGAACCGGGACGGCCCGGCAATCCAGGGTGACTTATTGGGGTGGGACACCCGTCTCGAATCCGAAGGTCTCATCAACCCCGGTGGGGGCTTTGCGGAGCAGACCGGCGTCCGGGGCCGCGGCGGCGACCATGGGTTCGGGGTTGATGCGCAGCTTTACCGACGGCTTGGTGTAGCGCGGATCGTCACTGAGAAGGCTATATCCAAAGTAATTGACGGCGGTGAGGTTTCCGGCTCCCTGGCGGGCGGCCGCGAGGGCGATTTCGGTTTGGTCGATGGGCTGGAGCGCGCGGAAGCGGATGCGGGCGAATGTTCCCGTTCGAAGCGCACGGCCCCGGCTCAGCCCCTTGGCATAGGCCACGCGGCCCCGTATGTTGTCCGCTTCGTTCTGGGTGTGAAAGTCGAAGGGGAATTCCTCGCGCCAAGGGCCATCGAGGACATTCACCCCGTTGCGTATCCAATTGTTGCGGTCATGGTCCACGACCTGAAGCACCTCCGGGTCGAAGAGGACAAAGAAGCGCATGACGTCGATGATTGCGCCCCGCGGATTGAAGAGTTGCACGTCGACATCGAATTCCTGGCCCACGGCGGGAGTCCCCTCCGGGCCGACGAGGCGAAGTCCGACCCGTTGCTGGGAGCCCATGCTGCCGAGATAGATTTCGCGGAGTTCCTCCTTCTTGCCCTGGAGGATCTCGGCGCCGGAGCTGCTGTTGGGATCGAAGGGCTTCATGATGAGAAGCGCCCCCCCAAGCACGCCATCGATGGGGTCATCCGGACGGCCGAGGATGTTTTCCCCCTGCATGAAAACGGCGGTATGGGGCCGGTCCTCGGGACGATTGGGGGCAAAAACAAACTGCAAATCCGTGTATTCGGTCGGTTGATAGGCTTCCCACACGATCTTGAGAACCGTCATTTGCTTGGAAACCCGGGGGGTTCGCATGACGGCGTCGTAGATGATCACATTGTCGCGGTCATTGATTTCAAATCGCGGCACTCCCTCGACGTGGGGGCGGATCGCGTCGTCATAGACGCGAATCGGGCGGATGAACCGCTTGTCATAGCGGAGGGCGACCTGAACCCGGTCAAAGGAAGTGGCGGATTCGTTGTCCATCTGGATTTCCGAGACGAAGCGGTCACCCTGCCGGACCACGATGTCGGAGGAGGGAAGCTCGTCCTCGTAAACGGGACGAAAGCGAACATACAGGAGGACGCTGCCCAGCAGGTTGATTCCTGTCTCCTCCCCGGGTGGAGGAGCCTGCTCCTGGGTCGGGGTCGCGGCTGACGAGTCGGTGGTTTGGGCCTGCTGCCGCTGGCGCAGGATCTCGCGCACGCGCTCCTCGTGGCGGCGCAAGCGTTCCTCGCGCGAGAGATTCTCGTCCTGCGCGAAGCCGATGGATCCTCCCAGGAGGAGGGCGAAGGCCAAAAGCAGGGCGAGGGGGCGCGCCCAAGCGTGTCGTTTCAAGGTGGGAAGGTTTTTCGATTTCATCTGGAACGGCCCCGTGAACCAGACCCTCGAAACGAGGCCGGGTTTGGCTGGAATGACTATTCCTCGGCTCCGGTCTCTTCGCGCGAGGAGGAGACCACCTTGGGTACGCCGAAGCCGGCATTGTCCTCGTCGGCGCTGCGGGCGTCTTCGAGTTCCCGCCGGCGGCGGGCTTCGTCGATCTTCTGGAGCGACTTCTGGGCGCTTTCCATTTCAAGCCGGATCGACGCCTCGGACTCGCTGGGCGTCTGGCGGGCCACTTCGTCGAAGGTCGTCACGCCCATGCACACCTTCATCCAGCCGTCGGTGCGCATGGACTGCATTCCCTGGTGGACGGCAAGGGCATGGATTTCGTCTGTTGTTGAGCGCTGGAGGATCAACTCGCAGATTTCGTCGGTGACGCGCATGAACTCGAAGATCCCGAGGCGCCCCTTGTAGCCCGTCTTGTTGCAGTCATCGCAACCACGTCCCTTGTGGAAGGCGATGTCCTCGACCTGCTCGCGGGTCACGGCGAACTCGTCGAGTTCCTTGTCCGTGGGGATATGGGTGTCGCGGCAGGAGGGGCAGATTGTCCGAATAAGGCGCTGGCCGACGACACCACGCAGCGTCGAGGACAGCAGGAAGGGCTCCAGCCCCATGTCGACGAGGCGCGTCACCGTGGCCGCCGCGGAGTTGGTGTGCAGCGTCGAGAACACCATGTGACCCGTCAGGGCCGCCTGGATGGAGATCTGTGCGGTTTCCACGTCGCGGATTTCACCCACGAGAATGACGTCGGGATCCTGGCGCAGGATGGCCCTGAGGCACCGCGCGAAGGTCAAATCCACCTTGGCGTTGATGTTGACCTGCACGATCCCCGCCAGCTCGTACTCCACGGGGTCTTCCGTGGTGATGAACTTCATGCCGGAATCGAAGATCTCGTTGAGGATCGAGTAGAGGGTCGTGGTCTTTCCGCAACCGGTGGGGCCGGTCACGAGCACGATGCCGTTGGGCTTGCTGGCTTCCTTGAGGACCTCGCCGAGGACATCCTGCTGGAATCCGAGTTGGCGGATGCCGATCATCATCGTGCTCTTGTCGAGCACGCGCATGACGATGGCCTCTCCGTGGACGATGGGGATGGAGGCAACACGCAGGTCGACTTCCTTGCCGGCGATGGAGAGGCGGATGCGGCCGTCCTGCGGCATGCGCGTCTCCGCGATGTTCATGCCCGCCATGACCTTCAGGCGGCTGATGATGCCGACCTGGTATGTCTTGGGCGGGGACTGGATCTCGCGCAGGATGCCGTCCACGCGGTAGCGGATGCGAAGCTTGGAGGCGAAGGGCTCGATGTGAAGATCCGACGCGCGCTGCTGGACCGCTTCCATCAACAGCAGGTTGACGATCTTGATGACGGGCGGATCGTTCACGAGGCGCTCGAGGTCGATCTCGACTTCGCCGCCCTTGGCATAGGACTGGGACTTGCCGAGGTCCTGGTTGAGCGCCTCCACGGCTTCCTCGATGGATTCGTCGCCAATGCCGTAGAACTTGTCGATGGCATCCACGATTTCCTGCTCGTCGGCAACGACTGCGTGGATCTCGTGCTCGGGGAGCAAATGCCCCAGGTCATCGACGATGGTGATGTCGAGTGCATCGGCGATGGCGATGGTCAGCCGGGGCTTGAACCCGGGGGTCGTTTCTTCGGACAGGGGGAAGATGCGGCGCTTGCGGGCTTCGGCGGCGGGGATGTAGTCGCGCACGCGCTGTGCGCCGGCGGAGGCAAGGTCGAAGCTGCGGATGTTGACGTATTCGAGGCCGACCTTCTCGGTGATGGTGCGGATGAGGTCCTTCTCGGCGGTGGACATTTCCGCCGGTGTTGGCGCCTGCTCTTCGGGCTCCTCCTGGATCGTGGCGCCCTTGGACTGCATCCAAGTCCCGCCCGCCCCGATGGGCGTTCCGGCCTTGTGGATCGCCCGGCCGCCCCCAATGGGGGCCTTGGGTACCGAAGCGGCGGCCTCCAGCTTGATGAGCATTTCCATTTCTTTGCGGGCGTCGTTCTGGATGTCTTGAGGATCCGCCATGATTTCAAGCCTTCTGGACCATTGGTTTCCAGCCGGGGTCGCCCGGCTGGCATGTCCCTCGATTGATGCGCGGGGCCGCCCGGAACGCAAATCGGAAATTCGGCGGTGCCCGCCGGCGGGTGCATCTTGAAGTTGTTCCCGGCCGGATCAGGCCGACCCCCAAACCCACGGAAAAACAAAAGTCAGCACCGGGTTCGCGGAGAAACAAAAAGGACAGGATAACGGGATGGACGGGATAGGGAACAAATCGTTGTTGGCTCGCGCCTCTGTGCTTCAAAATCTGTTTTTGAGTTGAAGAAGTTGGCTGCGGATGGCGGTTCGATGCCTTTCGCCGCGCTGGCGGGAACAAAGTCAAGATGCGCCCTTGTATATCCCGGATTGCGCGACGGCGGGGAGGCTGTCTCTCGCCGCCGTTGTCGTCGCCGCAGGTTTCTTTTTGGTTCTTTTTCTTTGTGGAAAACCGCCGCATCTGTGGATA
>CAYTRP010000208.1:0-6555 GCA_964440195.1 uncultured Candidatus Sumerlaeota bacterium | reverse complement strand
GGCATCGAATCCGACGGAACTCGAGCGTTACCTTGGCCGCGCGGCGGACGTCTCGCCCGAGCACCCCATCGTCATCAGCAAGTTCCTGGAAAACGCCAAGGAAATCGAGTTCGACGGCGTCGCGCGCAAGGGCGAGATCGTCGCCCAGGCCATCAGCGAGCATGTGGAAAACGCTGGCGTGCACAGCGGCGACGCGACGCTCGTGCTGCCGCCGCAGCGCACGTACCTCGAGACCATCCGCCAGATTCGCCGCATCGCCACGGCCATCGCGGCGAAATTGCGCATCCATGGGCCCTTCAACATTCAGTTCATCGCGAAGAACAACGAGGTGAAGGTGATCGAGTGCAACCTGCGCGCGTCGCGCAGCTTCCCTTTCGTCAGCAAGGTGCTTGGCACGAACCTCATCGACATCGCCACGCGCGTGATGATGGGCAAGTACGTGGAGAAGAAGCCCGAGCTGCTGTTCGAGTACGACCACGTTGGCGTGAAGGCATCGCAGTTCTCCTTCACGCGCCTGGAGGGCGCCGACCCGACGCTGGGTGTCGAGATGGCGTCGACGGGCGAGGTCGGATGCTTCGGCGTGGACTTCCACGAGGCATTCCTCAAGTCCCTCATCAGCGTCGGTTATCGCCTGCCGATCAAGCGCGTGCTCCTCTCCTCCGGCCCCGTCAAGTCCAAGGCGGAGTTGCTCGAAAGCGTCCGCCTGATGGCGAGCCTCGGCATCCGGTTCTCCTGCACCCACGGCACCGCCGCATTCCTGCGCGAGAACGGCATCGAGTGCGAGGAACTCTACTGGCCCAGCGAGAACACCCACCCCAACGCCCTCGACATCATCCGCGAGCGCAAGGTGGACCTCGTCATCAACATCCCGAAGAACTTCCAGGAAGAGGAACTCACCAACGACTACACCATCCGCCGCATGGCGGTGGACTACAACGTGCCGCTGGTGACGAACACGCAGATCGCGATGCGCCTCGCCGAGGCCCTCTCCCACCGCGGCATCGAGGATCTCGAGATCAAGAGCTGGCGCGAATACAGCCAGCCGAAGAGCGCGGCCGTGACGGCGGGGTGAGGATTTGGAGTGCGCAAGCTTGCTTCCGCCGCAAAAAGCGGCGGCAAGCCGCGCGCGGTCCAAGGTTGCCGTCGATGGCAACGAAACAAAAGTGCCACAAGAGAGCCCCAATATGCCTTCCCCGCGCCCCTACGTTCTTTCCGAACTGAACTACGCCGACGTGAAGGCGGGTCACCATGAGGTGGCGGTCCTGCCCTTCGGGGCGACGGAGCCCCACAACCTGCACCTGCCCTATGGAACGGACTGGATCGAGGGGACGCTGCTGGGCGAGGCCATCTGCGCCCGGGCTCATGCCTTGGGGGCCAAGGTCCTCTTGCTCCCGACGATTCCCTACGGCGTGGAAAACAACATGCGCGAGTGCCGCCTGGCGATCAATGTCCAGCAGGCCACGCTCAACCTCCTCGTGACCGACCTTGTGGAGTCGCTGGTGAACCATGGCATCCGCAAGATCGTGCTGCTCAACAGCCATGGGGGAAACGAGTGGAAACCGCTGCTGCGCGACCTGCACGGCCGGACCCCCGCGCGGCTCTTCCTGTGCAACTGGTTCAAGGTGCTCGACGATGTGTACGGCTCGATCTTCGAGAACAAGGAGGATCACGCCGGCGAGATGGAGACCTCGCTCATCCTGGCGTGGCGGCCGGACCTGGTGGCGAGGAAGGATGATGGGTCGCTGGCCGCGGACGATGGCAGGGTCAATCCGTCGCGCTTCGAGGCCGTCAACAAGGGCTGGGTGTCGATCACGCGCCCGTGGCACCTGCTGACGACGAACACCGGCTCGGGGAATCCGCACGGGGCATCGGCGGAAAAGGGGCGCCGCGCCACCGAACTGATCGTGGAGCGCCTGGCACCGTTCCTCAAGGACCTCAGCGACGCCGAGATCGACGAGCAGTTTCCGTTTTGAGGGGGCGAGGGGTCTGGCTCGCGAATCTTGCCGCAAACTTTCCCCTTGTGCCGATGGGGGGCGGTTTCTAGACCCTCCGCACCGCCGGGGTGACCCTTTTGGCCGGCCGCCTGCGCGCGGCTCGGAAGTCCACGGGATACCCTTCGTGAGTGTTGAGAATCCCAACCCCTGGAAGAAACGCGGCGAGGACATGCGCCGCTTGAGCCGGGGTCTCGCGATTCCCAGCCTGATGCTTGGCGGTCCTGTCGGAGGGGCCCTTGTCGGCTACTTCGCCGGAGGGTGGATCGGCTCCCCGCAGAAGGGAGTCGTCGCCGGAGTTCTCGCCGGACTCTTCATCGCCATCTTCGAAGTTGTGCGCCTCCTCCGTCAGATGTCCGCAGAACAAAACCGCGACCGTAGAAATCGGGAATGATCCGCAACCAGGAACTGAACATTCTCTTTCTGAAGACTGGGCTGGTGACGGCGTTGGTTGCTGTCGTGGCGGGGGTTCAGGTGGATCTGGAATGGGCGGCGCACTTCGCCGTGGCGGGGCTGGTGGGCTTGGCGAACTGGTACTTGTTGGCGGTGATGCTGCTGGCGTTGACCACGGGGGAGGGGACAAAGGCGCTGTTCGCGCTGGCAGGTAAGCTGGTTATCTTGACGGCCTTTGCCGTCATCATACTTCCCTTGACGGGCCTTTCCATTTTTCCCTTTCTGCTCGGGTTCAATATGTTCCTGCTTACCGGGCTGCTGGAGTCGGCGGGTTTGCTGATTGCTGAGCGTCAACAGAACGTCCGTGGCGCGCGGCCCTTGCCGCGCAGCCTCAAAGCCCTTTTGACGGGTCGCCCGAATGGCTGATCAAACAACCACGACAGTCGCCGAGACAACGGATTCGGCAGCCGAGTCCATGACGGGAACCTTGGCGCAGGCGGAGCATTCGGCCGCCGGGGCCGTTCACGCGCACGATGACGCCCATGAGCACCATGGCCGGCACGTGTCGCATCCGCCGGAGCCGCCACACCTGATCCAGTTGTGGTTCGCCAGCGATTACGACCGGCTGAAGAGCGAGGGGAAGAATCCCTATGGCGATCCCGTCGATGACGGCACGTTCGGCCAGGGGTTGACGGTTCCCCAGATCCTGCACGTGGGCCGCCTTGAGAAGCAGGTGCCGCTGGTGGGGTACGCTCCGTGGGAAAACCACGTGTATTTCGGGCTGGGTTGTTTCGTGCTGATCGCGCTGGCCTTTGTGCTGACGCGGGGGATTCGCCGCCCGCCGCGCGAGGCGATGCGCCACCCGACACGGGCACAGGTGTTCGCGGAATCGCTCGTGGATGCGTTCGACAATTTCGTGCGGGGAATCCTGGGCGACAAGAACGGCCGGATCTACCTGCCCTATGTGGGGACGTTGTTCCTGCTGATCCTGTTGTTGAACCTGATGGGCATCGTGCCGACGATGCGGGCCCCAACGGCCTATATCCTGATCACGGCGAGCCTGGCGGTGAGCACGTTGTTCGTCGTGCAGTTCACGGCGTGGGTGCGGCTGGGGCCGTTGACGTACCTGCATCACCTTGCGGGGAGCCCGCAGACGGCCATCCAGTGGGCGTTGTCGCCGCTGTTCCTGCTGTTGGAGGCGATGAGCGATTTCGTGATCAAGCCGCTGAGCCTTTCGCTGCGCCTGATGGGGAACATTCTGGGGAAGGACATCCTGCTGGGCAGTTTCCTCTTCCTGGGGATCGCGATCGTGGGTTTGGTGTCGCGGGACGCGGCGGGCTACGTGGGCGTGCCCTTGGCGCTTCCGTTCTACTTCCTTGCCCTTCTGTTGTCGGCGATCCAGGCGCTGATCTTCGCGCTGTTGTCGACGATTTACATTCTGCTGGTTCTTCCCCACGATCATGATCATCACGGGGAAGAGCACGGGCACCACTGAGGGTTTGGTCTCAATGCCGGCCGCGGCCGGTTGACAGTGCTTGTGATGGACCCCTTGCGGGATCGACGGTTTGGCTCGAACGGGTTGACCGGCGTCAAAGTTGGACCCACTTCACCGGAGGTTTCTCTCCATGGACCCAGCAGCAGCAGTAGGACTCGCTTACCCCATCGGTCTTGGCCTTGCGGCCATGGGCGCCGGCATCGGCCTTGGCCGCGCCGTCGGCTCGGCAATGGAAGCCATGGGCCGCCAGCCCGAGGCCATTCCGCGGATTCAGATCGCGATGATCATCGGTGCGGCTTTCATCGAAGCCCTCGCCATCTACGCGCTGATTTCGGTGTTCCTGACGGGCGGCCTGACGGGCTGATCGTGCGGGGGACAGACCACTCCCCCTTGCCGCGCGTTGCGGCGCGGGGGGAGGCGCGGGACCCAACGGGCCCCTCCCGGGCCCGAAACCTTCGACGAGGATGGTGCCGTAGATGAATATCCTGTTGATTCTCGGGGCGTCCGCCGTTCCGGAGTTGTTTGCCCAAGTCGTGACCGTCATCATCATGTTCGTGCTGACGGTTGCGATCCTGTATGCCCTGGCGTGGAAGCCGATCCTGGCCCTGTTGGATGCCCGCAAGGCCGAGATCGTGCGGTCCTTCGACGAGATCGACCGCAAGGTCGCCGACGCCGAGGCGCTCATCAAGGATTACGAGGAGCGCATCCGCCGCATCGACGAGGAAGCGCGCGAGCGCATGAACAAGGCCATCGACGAGGGACGGCGCGTGGCCGGCGACATGATCGAGAAGGCACGCCTCGATTCCGAGGAGATCGCCGCCAAGGCGCGCCAGTCCATGGAAATGGAACTCGGCCAGGCCCGCATGCAACTGCGTCGCGATGTCGTGGAAATGACCCTCGAAGCCACGGGGCGCCTCCTGCGGGTCAAGGTGGACGACGATCGCCATCGCCAGCTCGTCGACGAGTTCATCGCCGACGTCGATTCCCGGCGGAGCGCCACATGAACAGGGATTTCCAGGCGGCCAGGATCTACGGCGAAGCCTTCTTTCGCGTGATCCAGGAGAGGGGGGACGACCTCGATCTCCTTCTGGAAACGGTGCGTGGCGTGCGCCGCTCCTTTGCCGAATCCCCCGAGGTTGTCTCCTTCCTCCAGGCACCCAACGTTTCGGTCCAGGAGAAGGAAGCCTACATCCGCAAGATCACGGCGGTCCTCGAACGGCCCCTCATGGGCAATTTCCTGCTCCTGCTCCTTCGGCGCGGTCGCATGGAGTTGCTGACGCTCGCCATGCGCGAGATCCAGCTCATCACCGAGAAGACCCTGGGCATCGCCCGGGGCCACGTCTCCACGGCCAAGCCCCTGTCGCAGGAAGAAAAGCAGCGCTTGCGGAAGACGCTGGAGGCTTACACCAAGAACACCCTGAACATCACCTGGTCCGTCACGCCCGAGTTGATCGGCGGCGTGGTGTTCAAGAGTGGGGACCTCCTGATAGATAGCAGCCTGCGCAGCCAACTGGGCCGCCTGAAGACGGCCCTGATGGCTCCGCGAGTGTACTGAAGCCGGCATCGCCACGATCGTGGGACCCCTTGATGGGGGCCTCTCCACCAGACCCGAAGACGCATCACCCCCTTCCCGGAGCAACCGATGGCCATTCGTGCGGATGAAATCGCCTCCATTCTGAAGAGCGAGCTTCAAAATTTCGATCGCCGGATCGACGTCGACAACGTCGGCACCGTCCTGCGGGTCGGCGACTCGATCGCCACCGTCTATGGCCTGAACCAGGCCATGATGGGCGAACTCCTCGAGTTCCCCGGCGGCATGAAGGGGATGGTCCTCAATCTGGAGGAAAACTCGGTCGGCGTGGCGCTCTTTGGCCGCGAGACGGGCATCCGCGAAGGCGACACGGTCAAGTCCACCGGTGAGATCGCCGCGGTTCCCGTCGGCGAGGGCCTGATCGGGCGCGTCGTCAACGGCCTGGGCGAGCCCATCGATGGCAAGGGGCCCATCCCCAGCCGCGAGATGCGCCGCATCGAGATCAAGGCGCCCGGCGTTCTCCAGCGCAAGTCGGTCCACGAGCCCCTCATGACCGGCATCAAGGCCATCGACTCGATGATTCCCATCGGTCGCGGCCAGCGCGAGTTGATCATCGGCGACCGCCAGACGGGCAAGACGACCGTCGCCATCGACACGATCATCAACCAGAAGAACTGGACCGGCAAGGACCGCGTCCATTGCTTCTACATCGCCATCGGCCAAAAGCAATCCTCCGTCGCCCAGGTGCTCGAAACGCTCGAAGCCCACGGCGCCATGGAATACACCACGATCGTCTCCGCCTCGGCCGACGATCCCGCCTCGCTCCAGTTCATCGCCCCCTACACCGGCGTGACCATGGCCGAGTACTTCCGCGACTCGGGCCGCCATGCGCTTTGCATCTACGACGACTTGAGCAAGCAGGCCGCCGCGTACCGCACGATGTGCCTCCTGCTCCGCCGCCCCCCGGGCCGCGAAGCGTATCCCGGCGACGTCTTCTACCTCCATTCGCGCCTGCTCGAACGTGCGGCCAAGCTCTCCGACGAACTCGGCGCCGGCTCGCTGACCGCGCTGCCCATCATCGAGACCCAGGCCGGCGACGTGTCCGCCTACATCCCCACCAACGTGATCTCCATCACCGACGGCCA
>CAYTRP010000207.1:1353-6562 GCA_964440195.1 uncultured Candidatus Sumerlaeota bacterium | reverse complement strand
GCTGCGCGCCCGCGCGTTGCGCGCCACCTCCGCGTCGCCCGGCTTCAGCGCCCCGCGACTCTCCACCTCGTAGCAAAGGCCCTCGCGCGTCGTCGCCGCGTACAGGTTCCCCGGGTCGGGCCGGGGCGAACCCGCCTCGTCGAACAATCGCTTCGCGATCCGGTCCTCCTTCGAGTGATAGGACAGCACGCACAGCACGCCGCCGGGATTCAGGCACTCCATCGATGCGCGAATCCCGCGCTCGACGCTTCCAAGCTCGTCGTTCGCCACGATCCGCAGCGCCTGGAACGTCCGCGTCGCCGGATGAATCCGCCCGCCCCGCTCCTTGGCCGGATACGCGGCCTCGACAACTTCCGCCAATTGGCGCGTGGTCTCGAACGGCGCGCGCGCGCGCGCCTCCACGATGCGACGCGCAATGCGCCGCGCATGCCGCTCGTCGCTCAGGTCGAACAACCAACCCACCAGCTCTTCCTCCGACGCCGTGTTCACCACCCGCGCCACCGTCGGAGTCGATGCGTCGGACCGGTCGAACCGGCCATCCAGCGGGCCATCCTGGCTGAAGGAAAAACCGCGCTCCGGCATGTCCAAGTGAAGGCTGTTCACCCCGAGGTCCAGGATCATGCCATCCACCCCCGGCAATCCATGTCGCTCCAGCACGACGGACAGATCCTCGTATCGCGCGGCCGCCAGGACGATCCGCGTCCCCGTCCACGCGCCACCGGCGTCGATACGCTCGCGGGCAAGTCCCAGCATCTCCGGATCGCGGTCGAGTCCGATGAACGTGCCCCGTCCGGCAAGATGCCGCAAAAGAGCGATTCCATGTCCGGCCGTCCCAAGCGTTCCGTCGCACAAGACAACATCTCGCCCGGGCACGTCTCCGCCGGGCATTCGGCCGAGGACTTCCGCGAGCATGACCGGTTCGTGGCTTTGCACTCGATGCGGCTCTCCGGTGAAGAAACGTGCGTTGCCATGATCATCAACCCATCATCCGTGTCATGGTTTCGCGGAAAGTTCTCAGGTCGTTCTCGTAATCCATCATGCTGACCAATTCGAGGTGGTCATACGAGCCCTGCACGATGATCTCGCCCGACAGGTTGAACTGCTTGGCCAGCGGCGAGGGGATCCGCATCCGGTTCTGCTTGTCCAGCTCCTGCGCGTCGCGGCTCTCGAGGATCTGCTTGCGGATCTTCGTCCACCGCAGCCGCTCCGCCCCCTCCGCTTTCTCGCGCTCGATGTGGGCGTTGACTTCGTCCAGCATGGCCGCATAGCCCTTGTGGGTGTGGATGCAGACATTGGGGCTAAGACCAAGGCCGATGATCAATTCCCCGGGCTTTTCACCGAGTTGCACTGTCAAGGCCTCCAGCAGACGCGCCGGGATGGCCACGCGCCCGCGCTCGTCGACCTTGACCTCGTATGTGCCGGAAATGGTTTCCATGGTGCCTGATGCCCGTTCTTCCCCCGGCAGCCCGCCGAGTTCCCCACATTTTTCCCGAATTCCCCACGACTTGGGCAAGGACTGCCCATAGAGGTTCAGAACGTCAAGCGGATAAACACACCAAAATCCGCCATTCTCAACACTCTACGACCATACCCGAAAAGTACAATATCTTGTATTGTTAAGGGGCGGTCAGTACGACATCATGTTTTCTTCCAATTTAGCAGATCATTCCACCAGAAGCTGTGGATAAGTCATAAACATCTGACAACACACGCTTTAGCGTTGCGCCAGAGATAATCGCCCGAATTTTCGCTCTCGCAACTTCAACAATCCCGTCTCCCCACCGCCCCGAACCCGCTTTTCTCCCGCCAAATCCCTCCTCCACCACCCTCCCAGCCCCCCGGAAGGACGCCCCGTGGGCACGTCGGCGCATAGAGCATTTTGCACTGAATTGTAGCCGCCACGACGGCTTTGCCTTCGCCGATCGCGTGGAGCCCGTGCTGTTTTGATTCCGATAGGGATCGCACTTCCCAGCGCGATGCCGGGAGCAGAGCGCGAAACGCAAGACGCCCCGGAGGGACGCCACGGGTTGTGAAGAGAGTTTGGGATTTGTGGCGTCCGATCCGGGACGCGAGCCATTGGTTCACCGAACCCGGCATCGCGCTTCGCGACGATGCCGGGCTAGGCAAATGCGATCCCTCCGGGATCAGCCCCGTTGGCAATGCCCGGAGGGATACAGTTTACCGCAAAATGCCCTAACGGCTGGAAAGCCCTCGCCACTCCCAACCTTCAGCAGCCTTCCCAATCCCCCACCTGCGCTCTCACCCCTCCGCTTCCGGCTTTCTTCCCACGAACCGGTAAATCGGCACCCGCCCCAGCGGCACGAAGGGCACGGGCGCGCGCCCTTCCCACAGACTGACGGGTTCGAACTGTCGGTTCAAGTAGGGCAAGTGGTCCGGGGACAGGTTCACGTTGTCCATCCCGAAATACGTCGGCCAGGAGGTGCGCGTCCACCATCCGTGCTTCGCCATGCCCTCGGCGGGGTACTTGCGTGCCACGTAGAAGTCCACGACGCCGATCACGCCGCCGGGCTTGAGCATCCGCCGCGCGCAGTCCACCGCCGCGAACCAATCGGGGATCATCGTCAGGCTGTAGGAGAATGTCACCACGTCGGCCTTGAGGCCATTGGGCAACTCAAAGGTCGTCGCGTCCGCCTCGTGGGTCTGCACATGACGCCACCCCCGCTCGTCGATGCGCTCGCGGGCCACCTTGAGCAGCGAACCCGACAGGTCCACCACGTGCACGCTTCCCAATCGCTCGATCCGGTCTCCAAGATAATCCAGGTTCGAGGCCGTTCCGCCTCCCATTTCCACCCACACCGCCCCCGGATTCGCCGGCAGGGAATTGTACAGCGTCCGGCGCCCCCTCAACAAGCGGCGGCGGAACGCATCGTAATCCTTCGCCTGGCCGCCGTAGAAGCTTTCCAGGCGTTCCTTGTGGCTTTTGCCCCGAATCGGCGACAGCGCCAGGTGATACAACACCCGCAACGTCGCCCAAAAACCGCCGCCTTCGCTCATGGAGTTCTGCATCCCAGGGGCTCAGTTCCAGTTCCGACACACCCATCTCAAACCATCAAGGAAGCCCGGGAATTCCAGCTCACGCCATCAAACCCCGGGCCCCCCGACTCCTGATTCCCGACTCCGGAATCCCCTACTTGATCTCCAACAACTCCACATCGAAGACCAGCAAGCTGTTCGCCGGAATGCTCGGGCGACCCTGTGCGCCATAGGCCATGTCCGGGTGAATCCAGAAGCGATACTTCCCGCCGACGGGCATGTACTGCAGGCCCTCCGTCCATCCCTTGATCACGCCGCTGAGTGGAAACTCCGCCGGTTGGTTGCGCTTGTAGGAACTGTCGAACTCCGTCCCATCCAGCAGCGTCCCCTTGTAGTGCACCTTGACCGTGCTCGCCGCCGCCGGCTTCGCGCCGCCCGCGGTGCCCGCTTCGAGGACCTGATACTGCAGCCCGCTCTCCGTGGTCACCACGCCCTCGGCCGTCTTGTTCGCCGCCAGAAAGGCCGCGGCCTTTTCCAGGTTCTCCGTCACCGCGCGCTGCTGCTCGGCCATGGCCTTCTCCCGTGTCTTTTGGGTCAGCGACCGCATCACGCCGGTCAGTTCCTCGTTGCTCAACGCCAGTTCCTCGTCGGCCTTGGCGGCCTCGAATCCCTTCTGGAAAGCGGCAAAGTCAAAACCCTGCTCCGCCTGCCGGAACTGGCGGCCCAACTGCACGCCAAAGGCGTATCCAAACTTCTGCGCATCGGTTTCCAGGACCACCTCCGCCGCAGGCTTGGCCGCCGCAGCCTCATCCGCCATCGCCGGTGCCGCGAATGCCGCCAGCACCAGCGCCAAAGAGAGACTCTTCATCAGTTGCTTCATGGGAAATCATCCTTTCAGGGAACCTTCGAACTACCAAGACCGAATGCTCCCGCCCACCCCCGCCATGCCACAAGGGGATTCCGGCGTGCCCATCCCCCAACGAAGAGCCGAGAACACCGTTGAAGAGTTTTACTCTTCCTTCATCTCTGCCATGGCGAGCTGGGGGTTCCCGCCCTGCAGGGCGAAGTCCAGGAACTCGACGAAATCGCTTTCGTTGCGCGTGAGGCCGCCGAAGGTGGCGATCTTTTCGCCCTCGGGGGTGACGGCGACGTAGTAGGGGAGCGAGAGGGTGCCGAACTCCTCGATCTGGTACTTCTGGAATCTCTCCCCGTGGACCGGGTCGTCGGTGTAGAGAGCGACGAGGACGAATTTTTCGAGGCGTTCGCGCACGGCGGGACGCGGGAACATGTCGATTTCCATGAGGCGGCAGTTGGTGCATGTCCAGCCGGTGAAGTCGATGAAGAGGGGCTTGCCGGTCTCGCGCGAGAGGGCCTGCGCGCGCTCGAGGTCGTTGACGATAAACTGCTCCTTGATGGAGCCGCCGCTCTTCTCGCCGGAGGAGGCGACGCTGGTGAACGCGGCGAGGCGTTGCTGCGGCATGAGGGATTCGAGGTCGGCGAAGAGCGGCTTGCCGAAAGCACCGGACGCGAAGTACACGCCGAGGGTGGCGAACGCGATGGCCGTGACGAGGCGCATGGGGCCGACGGGCGCGGCGGTGTCGTGAGCCAGCGTGATGACCTTGAGAAGGTAGAGCGCGGTGATCAGCGCGATGGCGGCCCAACCGGCGAAGACGAGTTCGCGCGTGAAGAAGCCCCAGCCCCAGATCATGTCGGCCTTGGAGATGTAGTAGAGCGCGGCGGCGACCTCGATGAGGCCCATGGTGATCTTGGTGGCGTTGAGCCAATCGCCCGAGCGCGGGAGCGACGTGAGGGCCTGGGGGACAAGCCCAAGAAAGAAGAAGGGGAGGGCGAAGGCGGCGGCGAAGACCGTCATGCCGACGAGGGGCGTGTACCATGAACCCGTGAAGATGGTGGGGAGCAGCAAGCCAATGATGGGGACGGTGCAGGTGAAGGAGACGACGACGAAGATGGCGGCCATGAGGATGGCGCCGAGCCAGTCGCCGCGTCCGCCCTTGGCGGCTTGCAACTTGTTGGCGATGGAGGGGGGCAGGGCGATCTCGAAGAGACCGAAAAGACTGAGGGCGAAGGCCACGAACAGGAGCGCGAGGATCGTGTTGAGCCAAGGATTGGCGGCGATCTGCGTGATGAAGCCGGCGCTCTCCGCGCCGCGTCCGGCGGCGTAAAGGACCATGGCGAGGCCGAAGCCGAAGAGGGC
>CAYTRP010000207.1:304-1343 GCA_964440195.1 uncultured Candidatus Sumerlaeota bacterium | reverse complement strand
AGCGAGAAGATGGAGCAGAGCTTGACGCGCTTGAAGGTGGAGTCCTGTGCGTTCTTGGTGAAGTACGCGATCGTAATGGGGATCATCGGAAAGACGCAGGGCATGAAGATGGCAAAAATGCCCGCGAAGAACGACGCGACGATGACGGCCCGGATGCTGCCCCCGCCCGCAATGAGGCGGTCACCGCCAAAGGCGCCGGCCGTCGGCGTGGCGGAGAGTTGGGCGGATGCCCGATCGATGGGTGTCGTGTCGGCGACCGGCGTGGTTTGTTCGACGGCTGGTGCGGGTGTGGACTCGGGTTCGGCGGGAGCGGGTGTTGCGGTCGGTGCCGGTTCCACCGCGGCGACGGGCGGCGCGGGCGTCTCGTCGGTGGGAGGCATGTCCACGACACGATAGGGAACGCGCGGGGCGTCTTCCGGCGCGCGCTCGCGCACGAGGAGATCAAGCGTGAAGGGAAGGCGGCGCGGGGGGAGACAGGAGATGGCGTCGCAGAGCTGGACGGTCAGCCCGCCGTTGATCTGGAATTTGGCGGGTTGGGTGTCGGCGCGCACGCGCACGCGGCGCTTGATGAGGATGCTGTCGACGTGCGTGCCGATGTTCATGTTGAAGGCACGGTCGAACTTGCGAATGGGGCGGGGTTCCGTCCACTCCTCGCCCTCGATGTGCTCGAAGGGTGTCGAATCGAAGTCGCGGATGTCGGGCTTGGTGGGGATGGGCCCGGGGCTCTCCGGCGGGACCATGCTGTAGGTGTAGTAATCCTTGTCGATCTTGAGGGCGATTTCGATCGTGACGACCTCGCCGGGGAAGCGGAACATCCCGGAGGATGCGGGTTGTTGCTGGCCAAATTGGGCCGCGGTGGGCGCGGGCGCGATCAGGACGGCGGCCAGTGTGACAAGAAGGGCCGCGATGGGGCGAAGGCGCCGAAAGGAGGCGAAAGGGCCTTGGGACACGCTGGGGGACCTCGTGGAAGGTTTGTTTTGGTCACCGGCGCGGCCGTCATGGCCGCATGGGGAGAATGAAGGGGGCAAATTGCGGGCCG
>CAYTRP010000207.1:0-294 GCA_964440195.1 uncultured Candidatus Sumerlaeota bacterium | reverse complement strand
ACGCGAGGACTCCACCATTAAGGGCGAGGTGCACAGCCACGCAAGCCCCGAAGCCATACCGCCGAAAGACAACGGCCAGCACCAGCCCAACGACGAAGATCTGGAATTCCTTGATCCCGTGGGGAATCAAAACCCCCGCGTGGCCGAGGGACCACGCGAAGGCGGGAAACACCAACGGAAGCCATTGGGGGAGGCGGCAGCGGTCGGCGAGCTTCTGGAGCATGCCCTGAAGGCCGAGGCGATAGATGGCCTCCTCGACGGGGGCGGCAAGCAGGGCGATGAAGACGAGGAGGA
>CAYTRP010000206.1:5505-6577 GCA_964440195.1 uncultured Candidatus Sumerlaeota bacterium | reverse complement strand
TCTCAATGGGCTTGCACAGGTCATCGATGGTGCAGAACAGATGGAGGAGCTGAGCGATCAGCATCGGGCCGGGTCCTTGTGGGCGGGGTGCGAGCGGGAACTCACACACCTCCTTCAGGACCCGGCCCCACAAGCGCCACAAACAAATCGGTAATCCCGAACTCGCGTTACTTTACGGAAATGCCCTGGACGGATCCAGGCTGGTCATCGAGCCCGGCGGGTCATTCCCACCCGGTTGGCGACACGGTTTGGAGTGGCCCGCCGGCTCAGCTTGGAACGATGCCGCCCATGCGCCGGCTGGCAATGACCAGCAGACCCATGCACAGCACGCTCACGATGACGACGAGCAGCAGCGCCTCGTGGTCGCGCTGTGTCATGAGGCGTTCATAGATGGCCAATGACGCCGTCTGGGTGCGCCCCGGGATGCTCCCCGCGACCATGAGGGTCGTGCCAAAGTCCCCCACCGCCCGGGCAAAGGCGATGCTGGCCGCCGCCGCCAGCGGGACGCGCACCTGGGGGAGCAGGACGTGGAGGAGCAGCTCCCACCCGTGGGCGCCATCCAGTCGCGCCGCCTCCAGCGTGTCGTGGGGAACCACGCCAAAGGCCGCCCGCATCTGAAGGGCCACGATCGGCACCGTCGCAACGGAAGCCGCCAGGATGGCGGCGTTCAGGGTAAAGACAAGGGGTCCGCCGGAGAGAGCCTCCCAGACGATCCCCACGGGCCCCCGGCGCCCGATCAGAACGAGCAGATAGTATCCCAGCACGGCCGGCGGCAGAACCAGCGGCAACAGGATGGCGGCCTCTCCCCACCGCGCTCCGCGCCGTTGGCGGGACAATCGCCAACCGATCACCGTCCCCACGACCAAGGCGATTGCCATCGCCGAGAGCCCGACGCGGAAGCTGAGCCACACCGGCGTCCAGTCAAAGTCGCGAAGAGCCTCGATCACGGCGTCCCGGTCATCGGGGAAAACCCGTGCCTCTCGAGAATGCCATGCGCTTGCGCCGAAGTCGCGTACTCAAGGAAGGCCGCGGCATGGGGATGACTCCCTCCGCGACGCGCCACGACCACGGC
>CAYTRP010000206.1:0-5495 GCA_964440195.1 uncultured Candidatus Sumerlaeota bacterium | reverse complement strand
GACCACGGCGCCATGCACCACCTCAACGTCCGGCCCCTCGAGTAAAAGAAAGGGGCCCCTGTCCACGACAAGCGAGCGCGAGAGAAAGGCGGCCGTGACGTTCCCGGAGTCGGCGAACTGAAAGGCTTGTTCGACGTTGTTGGCGTACACAATCCGCTCCTTGACGGCGTCCCAGTGCCCCTCCCGCGTGAGCAGGGCTCGCGCGGCGGCCCCATAGGGCGCCATCTCGGGATTTGCCATCGCCAGAGTGACATTGCCATCGTGAAGGTCGCGCAGGGAGTTGAGACGGGGTTGGGCGTCGGCGCGTTGCCAGAGCACCAATTCCCCCCGGGCATACGGCACCACCGCTCCCTCGGCAAACCCTTCGGACGACAGTTTCTCCGCCGTGGCAATGTCGGCCCCGAGGAAGACATCCACCCCCGCACCGTGTCGTACCTGGCGGGCCAGCTCACCGGTGGACCCGCTGGTGATGGTGATGGGGACGTCATACGCCTTGGCATATTCATCGGCCAAGGCACCCACCATGGCGCGCACGCTGGCGGCGGCAGCCAGCGTCATCTCCCCCTCCTGGCCCTTGGGAGAGGAGCAACCACCCAACACACAGATTCCAACCAAAAGGACCGCTGTCAGCTTCATGACGGCACCTCACTTGGGGGATGCCCAGCATCGTTGGGACCGCACGTCTTCGCCAGTTGTATGGCCGCCTCCTGATGGTCAACGGTGCGCCAAACGGGCAACGGGTTTGTGGGGTTCCTGCCGGACGTGCGTTTGGTCGGGGGGGGGGGGACCCCGACATGGCCGGAGGGTGCATCTCCCCCTTGCGCCGGGGCTTGGATCTGGCGAATATCGCCCAACACTGATCGGAGATGTCTCCAACCATGACTTCGCCCAACGCCGCCACACCCGTCAAGATCACCGAACTGTTTCTGCGCGACGCCCACCAATCGCTGCTCGCCACGCGCCTGCGCACCGAGGACATGCTCCCCGTTTGCGAGGCCCTCGACAAGGCCGGCTACTCCTCCCTCGAGGTCTGGGGGGGCGCCACCTTCGATTCCTGCCTGCGCTTCCTGCGCGAGGACCCGTGGGAACGCCTTCGCACCCTCAAGAAGCACCTGCCCAACACGCCGCTGCAAATGTTGTTTCGGGGCCAGAACATCCTCGGCTATCGGCATTATGCCGACGACGTGGTGGACCGGTTCGTCGACAAGAGCATCGAATACGGCATGAACATCTTCCGCGTGTTCGATGCGCTCAATGACCTGCGCAACATCGAGCACGCGGTGAAGCGCGTGCTGAAGGGGGGCCAACACGCCCAGGGCGCCATTTGCTACACCGTCTCGCCGGCGCACACGCTCGACCTGTTCGTCGAGCAGGGCAAACAACTCGAGGACATGGGCTGCGATTCCATCGTCATCAAGGACATGGCCGCGTTGCTGTGCCCCGTGCCGGCGTACAACCTCGTCAAGGCCATGAAGGCCGCCGTCAAGATTCCCGTCTGGGTGCACACGCACTCGACGACCGGCGTGGCCCCGATGGTCCTGATCCGCGCCATCGACGCGGGGGCCGATGGCGTGGACACCGCCATCAGCACGTTGTCGGGCGGCTCGGGCCACGTGGCGACCGAGGCGCTTGTGGAGTCGCTGGCGGGCACGCCGCGCGACTCGGGGCTGAAACAGGTCGACCTCGCGCCCATCGCCGATCATGTGCGCAAGATCCGCCCCAAGTACGCCGAACACGAGACCGCCTTCAGCGGCAGCGACACGCGCATCTTCCTCAGCCAGATCCCCGGCGGCATGATCAGCAACATGGAATCGCAACTCAAGCAGATGGGTTGCCTCGACAAGATCGACAAGGTCATGGAGGAAGTCCCCAGGGTTCGCAAGGACATGGGATACATCCCGCTCGTGACGCCCACCTCGCAAATCGTCGGCACCCAGGCGGTGTTCAACGTGCTGATGGGCGAACGCTACAAGCAGGTCCCCAAGGAGAGCCGCGACGTCTTCGCCGGACGCTATGGCAAAACGCCCGTGCCCGTTGATCCCGGCATCCAGAAGAAGGTCCTCAACGGCGAGCAGCCCATCGAATGCCGCCCCGCGGACCTGATCCAGAACGAGTTCGACAAGATTCGCGGCGAGATCGCGGACCTCTCGACCAACGAGGACGACGCGCTCAGCTACGCGCTCTTCCCGCAGGTTTGGCGCGAGTACTGGAAGGCCAAGACCAGCCCACCCGAGCCACCCAAGGAAAAGCCCGCGCCCGCCCCGTCCGCCGCGGCACCCACCGCACCCGCCCCGGCACCCACGATCCCCCGGCAATTGTATTCCGGAACCGGAAGGGCGGGTGCCCTGCGCGGCGGTCTCAATCCCGGCACGCGCGTGGCCCTCAAGCTGGTCGTCGACGGCAAACCCTACGAGAGCGAAGTCGAAGTCCTGGGCTGAAGGCGAAACACCCCTGCGGAGGAATGGAACCCGGGAGTTTCCTTGAGCCCCGCGCGTCCCTCCATCAGTCTGGCATCCGAAACGTCCATCTCGCGCAAAGGGTTCCCCCCATGATCCGGACAGCCGCGTTTCTCCTGCTCGCCACCTCCGCCCTCGCGCTCCCCGAAGCCTCCCCGCTCGAAAAACTCTCGAGCGAATGGCGCTGCGACAAGTGCATCGGCTACGCCCTTCCGGGGACACACCTCGCGAGCCCCCATGCCACCTATCGCATCGACTCGGATCTCCCCGAACTCTACAGCACCAACGGCGTGCTCTACACCACGCGCGCGGTGCTTCCGCCCTTTGACACGCACAGCGACGGACCCGTGCCCCTCGAGATGCGCACACAGGTCAACAACGGGTTCTCCACGATCGACGATTCGTTCGAGTTGTTCCTCTATCACCTCAGCGTCGCGCACCAACCGGGGGAGACGCGCCGCATCGTCGTGTACGTGAAGAACGCCGGCGAGGACACCTTCATGCTTGAGCCGCGGCAGGTCGTCCTTCACGGGCCCAACGCCGCGCAGCCCACCAGCGTCGAGTCGGACCTTGCCAGACGGGTCCTGATGGAGGAGTGGGACCGGCCATTTGAGAGCGTCGTGCTCGCGCCGGGAACCGGCGCGGTCATCGGATCGACCCTCCGGATCGGCGCGTCGGAGGATGGGCCCGATGCGAGCCGCGCGTCCTTTGTGAACGGCATCCTGCGCAGCGAGGTCCTTGGCGTCGGCACGCCGAACCTCGAAGTCTCCGTGGTCTCGATCCCCGGCGATGTTCCGCCGCAGGCATGGTCAACGGAGGCGGAAAAGCTGCTGGACATCGGCGCCCATTCCGCCGAGACGGGGATGGACCTGCGCATCCCGCCCCCGATTTGTCATGTGCGCCGCGTCGGCGGCGTCGCGCCGAACGTCCTGTGGCGCAACGATCCCAAGGTGATCGACATCGCCGCGCTGCCGCAAGACGACGTCTTCTTCCAGATGGCCAACTTCAGCGTCCAGGCCGTCGGGTGCCCCGTCGCCCGCCAAAGCGTGGACATGCTTCTCCACCCGCCCTACGTGCACCCCGATTCCATCGGCAACTACATGATGGAATACCATGTCACGATGCAATTCATCAACCCGGGCGAGACACCGCGCACCTTCGACGTGATGTTCGGCAAGGACGACGCCCCCATCGGCCTCGCGTGGCAGATGATCGTCGGACCCGGGGAAGCGCCTCTCGAGGAACTGGAGCCCCTGCCCGTCAAGATCGGCTGGGCGGGCCTCAACCGCATGGAGGGGCCGCCGTGGTTCCGAAAGACGATGCTCGACCAAGGCCCGCTGACCCTTGCTCCGGGAGAAAGCACGTGGGTCTCGATGCGGCTCATGGTCATCGGGACCTCCTCGCTGCCGTGGCAACTCCACGTCGTGCCCGGGAAATAGACTCTTCTTCGCCATTGTGTAGCCGTTTCTTGAGGGACAATGCCCCGGCCTATACCACACCCGGCGGTGGAATGGATCTATGTGGCCGATCGCGGGGCCAAACTGATCGTGCGCGTCTTCGAGGAACCCGCCGGGGGCAAGGACGCCCTGAAGTGGATCCTGTTGACCGACCTGCCGGTGGACACCTTCGAGCAGGCCTTCGAGGTGGCCCGGATGTATTCATACCGCTGGCTCGTGGAGGAGTTTCACAAGGCGCTCAAGTCGGGCATGGGAGCCTAAAAACTCCAGCTCGAACACGGCAGCCGCCTCATGGCCGCCGTGGCGGTTATGAGCATCGTGGCCCTGCGGCTGCTCGACCTGCCGACCATCGCACGGCTCGGCGGCTCCAAGCCGCACCCCAAAAGCCGCCCCAATGCTACTCCAGTGCTGATTCGATGCTGATTTGACCGGCAGGGCCTGTCCAAGCCGTCAGCCTGCGGAGGGCTGATTTCACGGGGGTTAGGCTGGTCGGAGTGGTCGGACTCGAACCGACGACCCCCTGCTCCCAAAGCAGGTGCGCTAGCCAACTGCGCCACACTCCGACGTGCGCGAAAGAGGTCGCCCGAGGCATGGGGCAAGTCAAGGGCGGACTCCGAGCCGCTTGAAAACGGTCCGCATGGTTTCCTCGGAGAGGTGCGCCGCGTTGCGGCGATGGATGGCGCGCGGGACCTTCCCGCCCCCTACAACCTCGCCTTCCACGTCAGCATCTTGTCGCGCAGGGCCGCTGCCAGTTCGAAGTCGAGCTTCTGGGCCGCGTCGCGCATTTCCTTCTTCAATTGCTCGATCTTCTTTTCGACCATCGGGCGCGAGAGGTACTCCTCCGCCGGCTCCGCGACCAAGCCCAGCGGCAGATCGCCTTCGTCCTCGTCGCGTCCCACGTCGATGGCCCGCCGCACCGTCTTGCGAATCGTGCGCGGCGTGATGCCGTTTGCCGCGTTGTGCGCGCGCTGGACTTCGCGGCGGCGATCCGTCTCGTCGATGCACGCCCGCATGGAGCGCGTCACCGTGTCGGCGTACAGGATCACCATGCCCTCGACATTGCGCGCGGCGCGGCCCACCGTCTGGATCAACGCCACCGAGGACCGCAGGAATCCTTCCTTGTCCGCGTCGAGCACGCACACGAGCGACACCTCGGGAAGGTCGAGCCCCTCGCGCAGCAGGTTGATCCCCACGAGCACGTCGATCATGCCCGACTGCAGCTCGCGGATGATCTCGACGCGCTCGAGCACCTCGATGTCCGAGTGCATGTAGCGCACCTTCAGGCCGGACTCGGTCAGGTACTCGGTCAGCTCCTCGGCGAAGCGCTTCGTCAGCGTCGTGACGAGCACCCGCTGGTCGCGCGCCGCACGCATCTTCGCCTCGTGGATGACATCCTGCACCTGCCCCTCGACGGGGCGCACCTCGATCGCCGGGTCAAGCAGTCCCGTCGGCCGGATGATCTGCTCGACGATGACGCCCCCGCTGCGCTCGAACTCGTACTGCGAGGGCGTGGCGCTGACGAAGATCACCTGGTTCACGCGCTTCTCGAACTCCTCGAAGCGCAGCGGGCGATTGTCGAGGG
>CAYTRP010000205.1:4910-6614 GCA_964440195.1 uncultured Candidatus Sumerlaeota bacterium | reverse complement strand
AAGGCCCGGTTTTCTCACAGCCGGATACCGGCCAAAACCATTGAACGGCATGGGCGAGATGGTCAGGGCAGCTTTCCGGAAATCCGTCTCATGGGGCGTTGAATTCAGGAGGCTGGATGAGCCAATCAAGCGACTTCCGGGAGCGTTTGCCGCGTCGTTTCAAAATCCGAACGCAGTCGCCGGATTAGCCAGGCAGGAGCCTGGCGAGCCCAAGATTGGGTCGAGCAAAATGCTCCATGGATCCGTTTCGTAAGATGTGGAATGTCGGCTCTCTCTGAAATGCCACCGAATCCGCGAGGTGCGCCCCACGGCGTGGTCCATTCACTTTGCCGTTGGGTCGGCGGGGCCGAAGGGGGGAGAGTCGGGGACATGAGGAGAATTCTCTTTCTTCCCCACAGCAGCGAGCCTTCCGGCGCCCCGCGCGTCACCGTGGACTTGGCGCGCCGCCTTGCCGGGCGCGGCTGGCAAGTGGAAGTGGCGCTCCCCACCGCCGGGGGGATCGCCGAAGCCGTCCGGCGGCGGGAACTCCCGCGCACCATTCTTCACTACCCGGTGGGGTCCTTTTCGGCAAAGGAGCGGAGCGGCAGGGCGTCGATGCTGCTGCGGCGAGTGACCGCCTTGGCCCGCTTGTGGAGGCACCTCCTCCTCCATCGCCCAGACGTGGCATGGGTGGGGAGCAGCGTGGCCCTTCCATTTGTGCTCGTCTGCCGGATGGCGTTCGTCCGCGTGATCGTGCATGTCCACGAACACCCCGACATCACCCTGAGGCACCCGTGGCGCACCCGGTTCCTGCGCTCCCTGGCCAACGGCATGGTCTTCGTGGGGCCGCGCGTTGCGGTCCCCTTCGCACCCAAGCCGACGCGCCAATCGTGGGCGGTGCTCGCCAATCCGATGGAGGCACCCCCACTCATTGATGCGGCTGCGCGCGAGGACCTTCGTCGCACGCTCGGGGCGAGTCCCGACGACATCGTGTTTGTCTGTGCCGCGTTTCTTCATCCGCGCAAGGATCACGAGACGCTGCTGCGGGCCGTGGCGCTCGCTGCCCAGTCCAGCCCGCGGATCCGCTTGTGGGTTGCGGGGGGAGAGGTGGAGGGGCACGGGGGGATGCTGGGGCGATTGGAGCGACTGGCGGCTTCTCTCGGGATCGCGGGACGGGTATGCTTCCTCGGCCTGAGGGAGGACGTGCCCCTGCTCTTTCAGGCGGGGGACATCGGCATCCTGTCTTCGCGCGAGGAAGCCATGCCACTCTCGATTTCCGAAGCCCAATTGGCGGGGCGGCCGGTGGTGGCGACACGCGTGGGCGACGTTCCGCTGATGATTCGCGACGGCCGCGATGGGCTCCTGGTCGAAGCCGGAGATGCGCGCTCCGTGTCGGACGCGATGGTTTTGCTGGCCGGGAGCGACGAATTGCGCCGGCGATTCGGCCATGCCGCCCGCATTCGGGCGCTGGAAAAGTCCTCCGCCGAGAGGCTTCTGCCCCGATTTGAGGCCTTGATCAACCGGGTGGTGAAGAAGTAACAAGACTTGGCGGGGACTTTGCCTGCCCCCCGCTCTTGCCATTATCCCTCGTGAGGAGCTTTCCAACCATGTGCCGTCTTTTGAGTCTCTTGTTCAGCAGCTTGCTCGGCATCGCGTGCGTCAGCACGGCACCCGGCGGCGTCGACTGCCGCGCCGCTGGGTGCCGTGCTGACGCACGCGATGCCG
>CAYTRP010000205.1:0-4900 GCA_964440195.1 uncultured Candidatus Sumerlaeota bacterium | reverse complement strand
CCCAGATCCTGGAAGTGGGCGAGGTGGCGCCGGATTTCAGCGTGCCCGACCAGAATGGCGCGATCGTCAAACTCGCGGACTTCAAGGGGAGGCGCAACGTCGTCCTGATCTTCTATCCCGCCAACGAGACCCCCGGATGCACCCGCCAGTTGTGCGCGGCGCGCGATTCCTTCGACAAGTACCTGGCGGCCGAGGCGGCGGTCCTCGGCGTGAATCCCGCGGACTCGGCCTCGCACCTGTCGTTCGCCACCAACCACAGCCTGCCCTTCCCGCTCCTGGCCGACACCGAGGGCGCGATGGTGCGCAATTACGGCGCGCGCGGGATGGGCGGCGTCACCACCCGCACCGTTTACGTGATTGGCAAGGACGGGAAGATCGTCTTCGCCGAGCGCGGCATGCCGGAAACCGACAAGATCCTCGCCGCGATCGGCGGCTGATTACTGCGCCAGCAGCTTGACGATGTCGTCGACGCGACCGCGTATGGTGGAGGTGTTGCCCGAGAAGTTGTTCACCAATATGGCAAACACCACCACGCGGTCGCTTCCATGATCGATATAGCCCGAGAGCGCGGTGACGCCGTCCAGCGTTCCCGTCTTTCCCCTGATCCGCCCCCTCATGGCGTCGTCCGAGAGCCGGTAGCGCAACGTCCCCCGATACCCCGTGCGGGCAAGGCTCTCCACATAGGTCCCGTTTCCCTCCAGCGAATCGAGCAGGCGAACCAGTGCCCTCGGCGAGATCAGGTTCTTGCGCGAAAGTCCCGAGCCATCCGATGGCATGACCTCGGATGGATCCACGCCCAACCGGCTCCACATGCGCGCCTCGGCGTCGTGGCTGGCGCGATAGCTCGCGGTCTTGAAGACCTCCGCGCCGGCAAGAAGGTAGAGACTCTCGGCGAGGTGATTCTCGCTGTCCATGTTCGTGACGGCCAGCATTTTGGGCAGTGGCACCGAACTCACGGTTCCCACGACCTGGCCGAGCGGGATCGGGCGGTCGCTGAAGGCGACCTTGCCCGCCACCTGCACCCCGCGTTCGTTCAGGATCGCGAGCAGCTCGCGAGCCGCGAAGAGTGTCGGTTCGCCAAGGGGAATGGAGCGAATGCCCTCGGCGGCGTCGGCGGAAAGCGCCCCCCGCACGAGCAGCTCGCGGCCATCGAGGCTCCGCCGCAACTCGATGGTGGGTTGCGAGCCGGCGCGCCCCGTCACCGAGCGGTTGATGACCGTAAAGGGATTCACGGATCCCATGGGGTCCACGTTGACCGGCTCGTCCACCCGGCCCGGGGCGACGCGGACCGCGCCAAGGTTGTGGTTGATGCCGAACACCGATGGCAGGGACGCGAAACTCATCTGCATGTTTTCCCAGTCCCAACCCGGCGGAATGAAGTCCGGCTCGCGGAACCGCGACGTGTCGATCACGAGATCACCCCTGACCTGGGTGATGCCCGCCCCGGCAATTTGACGGGCGAGATTGACCAGCACGGAACGGCCCGGCTGCCCGTCGAGGAGTCCATTGTCCGCCGCCCAACCCGGATCGCCCACCGCCCGAATCACGAGATCGCCACTGACAACGCCACCGGCAGGCGCCTCCGCGACGTGGGCGACGGTGCGGAGCACATATTCGGCACCGAGTGTCTCGAGGGCCAGCGCGGTTGAAACCAGCTTGCGATTCGACGCCGGGACGAACAGCCGCCCGCCATTCACGTCGGCGATGACTTCGCGTTGCCGGCCCCGGACGGCATAAACCCCCCAGTGCGCGCGGGCAGCGGCCCCCTGGTTGATGATGGCCTCGATCTGCGCATCGAGGGGAGCGGCGGCAATGGCCGCCGGTACGGCAAGCGCGAGCAGGACCAGCGAAAACGCGAAGGAGAGGGAAAGAGCGACTCGAAGGTTCATCACGTACGTCTGGCAACCTCCTCGAAGAGTGTGTGGAGCGATCGCGCCGACGCTTCCCACGAGAACTGCCGGGCCCTTGCGAGGCCCTTGCGTCGCCATTCGGCCCGGGCGGCCGAATCGGTCCAGAGTGCCGCCATGCCGTCCGCGAGCGACTCGACGCTCGTCACCTCCGCAAGGGCGGCTGCGTCGCCCGCAACCTCCGCCATCGCCCCCTTGCCGGAGGTCAGCACGGGACAACCCGCCGCCATGGCCTCGATGATCGGCAGCCCGAAGCCCTCGTTCAGCGACGGGAGCACCGTCAACCGCGCCGTTGCGTAAAGATCGGGAAGAAGCTCGTCCTCGACAAAGCCCAACTCCACGACCGCCTTTTCAAGCCCGGAGCGATGAATGGCTCGCGCCAACTGCTCGTAGCCCTCGCCGCGCTTGCCCGCCATCACCAGCATGGCGTCCTCACAACCGGGCCGCGTGCGCATACAAGCAAGAGCCTCGATGAGCTTGGGGAGGTTCTTGTGATGGGTCAGGGTGCCGACGAACAGAAGGAAGTTCTCCGGCAGGTAGGGGTGCCGGGCGCGAAGCCTCTCCGCCGCCCCAGCGGACGCCGAAGCCTCGAAGAAGCGATCGTCCACACCGTTCGGCACGATCGGGATGGAGTGGGCGTCCACTCCCCCGAACTCCCCGATCTCCCTGGCGGCGGCCCCGCTGACGGTGATGACCTTGTCCGCCACCTTGATGGTACGCCGCGTCCATGCTCGCCAATACCAGCCACGCGCCTTGCCGGTCGATTCGGGGTGGCGAAAGAATGTCATGTCGTGAATCGTCACGACGGATGGGCAGGGGCGCCTGCCTATCATCAGGGGGAGGAAATTGGTCGGGCCCCAAAAGACGTCCGGCTTGAGGCCGCGCACCAAGCCCTCCAGCCAGAGCCACTCTTCAAGGCGGCGGACCATCACTTCCTTCCATGGCCGTCCCCATCGAACGAGCTTCAGGTTCGGGGGGAGTGGCTCCAAGCGAAAGGCGTCGCGATTGGCGTGGGACACGATCCCGATGAGGCGCGGCCTCTCGGGAAGCGCGGCCAACGCGCGCAGCATCTCGCGGGCGTAACGCCCCGTCCCCGTCAGTTCGGGCGGCGAATGCAGCAGGTTGACGGCGATTCGCAGGGGCATTCTCAGGCGTCCGGTCCTTGCGCTTGGTCGCCCCCTCGGGGAGTGGCGCGCAGGGCAACCCAGAAGGACAGCCCAACAACCACCATGTAAAGTGCAGTCTGGATCATCCAGTTTTCCACCGTCTGGCTGCGAAGCGTCAGGAGCGTGGACAGCGTGTCCGCCGCCGTCAGCCCCATCCAGCCGATGACCACGGCGCAAAAAGGCGCATGGCCGATTCGTCCCTCGACCCAGGCGGCGGCCTGGATGGCGAACGCCGGAAAGATCCAGGAGAAGTGAATGGTTTCGAGGAGTGGGGAAAAGAACAGAATGACGACCAGTCCAGCAGCCAACAGCAGGTCGGGATGGGGGATTCCCCTCCTGCCGGCAAGCAACAGAAACGCGCAGTAGGCGAACCCCGTCACCATGTTGATGGCGAGGATGAACCGGGCGTAGGGGAGCGGCGACTCGAGAACGGCGGGATTGAAGGCCGTGGCCAGCAGGCGATGGACGGACAGCGAGATCCCCTGCCACAACCAGGGCACACCGGGAAGGACCTCGCGGAACAGGAAGGCGTCCTCGCGCCACCAACCCGTCACGAGGAGCCATGCCACATAGGCAACCAGGACACTCGCCATCATGGCGAGCAGGCGCCACTTTTTCAGGACAACCAGCACGGGAACCAGAAGGACGGGGACGATCTTGACGAGACAAAACAGGCCCGCCACGATGCCCGCCCTCGTGTCATGACCCCTCGCGAACAAGGCGAGCAGGAGGCTCGCGAGCAGAAAATTGAGGGGATCCACATTGCCCGAGCGCATGACGCGCTGAATCGGCTCAAACGCCCCGACCGCCAGCAGCACCACCAGGAGCGCATGCCGCCGGAGGAAGCCGCGCGCGCGATCGAGTCCCGAGTTCCCCGATGGTTGGAACCTTGCCAGACGTAGATGGTCGGCCAGGATGAGACACCCCGCCAGCAGCAGCACCGCGTTCCCGATGCTCCACGCCACCGCGCTCTCCGGCTCGCGAAACCAATAGAGCGGCTGGTGCAGCAGGCCAAGGAACGTCGGGTAGTAATAATACTCGATGACGCCGATCAGCTTCATGTCGGCGATCATCAGGTAGGCGGACTGGTAATGCTTCCCGTAATCGACGAGCGGTCCGCGGATGGCCGGGCCGATCAACTTGGTCGCCCACAGCCAAAGCGTGGTCAGCCCCATCAGGAGCACGAGCCATCTCTCGCCATACGGAGGTTTCATCATGCTTCCGTCGGCAGGAGAGGGGGCTCCGCGGCCTTGTCCCACGTCAGGTCGGGAACGCCGAGCGCGTGATTGGCCCAACGCGCGAGGATGAACAGCGTATCCGACAAGCGATTCAGATAAATGACCACATGGGGGCCGATTTCCTCGGAGCGCGACAAGGCGATGACATGACGCTCGGCCCGGCGCGCGATCGTGCGCGCCACGTGCAGGTGCCCGGCGGTGCGACTTCCACCCGCAAGGATGAAGTCCTTCAACGGGCCCAACTCGCGGTTGAAGACCGCGCCCAACTGCTCGAGATACGCGATTTCCGATTCGGTCACCACCGGCATCATCGGATGGCGTTGATCGAGGGGGGTCGCGAGATCCCCGCCCGCGACGAACAACTGGTTTTGCAGGTGGCGCAGGTGCCCGGCGAGAAGACCGGAACGCGAACCCAGGGACCCACTTTCCACGGCCCAGTCAAGGCGGGCGAGTCCCAGAAATGCCGAAGCCTCATCGATGGTCCCGTAGGCGCTGATCCTGGGATGGTCCTTGGGGACGCGCGCCCCCCCCACCAATCCCGTGGTCCCGCCGTCTCCGGTTCGTGTCGTGACGTTCGTGATGCGCATCA
>CAYTRP010000204.1:0-6633 GCA_964440195.1 uncultured Candidatus Sumerlaeota bacterium | reverse complement strand
TCGGGCGGTCGTGCATCCCGACCTGCTGACGTTCCTGCACGCGCTGCCGGGTAAAGCGCTGATAGGCGGCTCGATGGTGGCGGCAGGGGCGGCACTGGCGGCAATCCCACCACGTCGGGCAGGACCTTGTACCGCTCGTCGAACTGCTCCACGAACCGCAGGCTGTAAGCCCACAAAAAAATATCGATCGGCGCCATGACAACCGCCACGGCATACTGGCCCACCACCGGGACGCATCCCACGATCAGGCAGCACAGCAGGCACACCACCATGATCCTCAGGAACCACACCGCAATGGCCAGCATGACCCTCGCCAGCAGGAAGACAACGACCGCGCCCGGCGCGCGACCGACCAGTCCGAATGCCTCGCGCGTGGCGGCGAGCACCCGCTGGTTGGTCGCCGCCATGATCGGCACCGAGAAGTTGCGCACCACGAAAGTCAGCAAGGCGAGGGGAAGCGCCAACAGCAGGATGTAGAGACCCATCACGATGGCAATGGTGATGATCTCCCCCACGACGAAATCACCCAACAAGACCCTCCGGAAGAAAGGCCACCCCAGAATCACGAAGAAATAGACCAGCGGAAAGATCACGCCGATCGCCTGAACCGAAATCAGGAAAAGGAAGTAGGAATTGGCGAGCGCACCCGTTCGGCCCCAGGCGGTGCCGGCGCTGAACACGCCCGTCGAGAGCATGTCCACCAGCATGAACACTCCCCGGGAATGCAGGAACGCCACGATCACCATGAACACGGCCATGAGGAGGAGAAACGCGAGGATTATCCCGCCAACCAACACCATGTTCTGGTCGACCCAGTTGACGGCTTCGGCGAACGGGCTGGGACCCGATCCCCCCGGATTCCCCATGTTGAAGTTCCCGTTATAGTTCCCCCCGCCGCTTCCGCAGTTGATGAGGAAGAGCGGAATCCCCAGGATCAACCAACGGGTGAAATCAAAGGGCGAGAACAGGACGGAAACCATGTCCCGCCAGGCGGATTCCATCGGCGTGACGGCGGACACTTCCCGGCTCATGGCAGGATCTCCTTGCCGAACGGTACATCCGCCGGATGATCGATATTCTACGTGGTGCCGAAAATAAATCCTTCATTGTCCGAAACATCGTCGCCACGCCCGCGCTCTTCGTCTTCCAGGTCGTCCGGTTGGGACTTGGGAGGCGTCTTCGGGCGGCGCGTGCCCCGCTCCTCCTCCGCGCGGATGAGTTCAAGGTAGCGGCCGGAACTCGCCAGCAGCTCGGCGTGCGTGCCCTCCTCCACGATCCGCCCGTCCTGAAGCACGACGATGCGGTCGGCGTTGCGAATCGTGCTCAACCGGTGGGCGATGACGATCGACGTGCGATTCTCCATCAGATGATCCAACGCCTCCTGCACGAGCTTCTCGCTCTCGTTGTCGAGCGCGCTGGTGGCCTCGTCGAGAATCAGCAGGGGCGCATTGCGCAGGATCGCGCGGGCGATCGCCAGGCGCTGGCGCTGCCCGCCGGAGAGTTGCCCGCCCCGCTCCCCAACCCGGGTTTCGTAGCCATCCGGCAGGCTCATGATGAAGTCATGGGCATTGGCGGCGCGCGCCGCCGCCTCAATCTCCTCCCCGGTGGCATCGAGGCGCCCGTAGGCGATGTTGTAGCGAATGGTCGAGTCGAAGAGGATGGTTTCCTGGGTCACGATGGCGATCTGGCTGCGCAGGCTTTGGAACGTCAACTTCCTGATGTCCCGCCCGTCCACGAGGATCGAACCTTCCTGCGGATCGAAGAAGCGCGGAATGAGGCGCGCGATCGTTGTCTTGCCGGAACCCGACGCGCCCACGAGTGCCACCGTCTCCCCCTTTTGAATCTTGAGGTTGAGGCTCGAAAGCACGTTTTCGCCCTCCTCCGCGTAGCGGAAGTTCACATTGGCGAAGATGATGTCCCGCTCGAAGGGCGGAAGATCCGCTGCATTCTCGGCCTGCTTGACCGTCGGCACGGCATCGATGACCTCGAAGATGCGCTCGCAGCTTGCAAGCCCGCGCTGTACCTTGACCACCCCGCCCGAGATCCCCTTGAGGGGCTTGTACAATCTCAGGAGCAGGAAGAGATAGACGATCAGACTCGCCGCGTCGATGCGCTGGAGGTCAACCACCAGCCAGGCCCCGACGATGATGACCGCCCCCATGGACGCCATGGTGAGGACATCCATGATGACCGGGGCCGCCAGCGCCAGGCGCGAGCGGCGGATCTGGCGGCGCAGTTGCTCCTTGGCCACCTTCCTGAATCGCTTTGACTCGTGGGCCTCGGAACCGTATGCCTTCACGATGACCATGCCCTGCAATGTTTCCTGCATGACATCCACCAGATAGGCATCCTCCTCCGCGTCGCGGCGGCTCAGGGACCTCAGGCGGCGCCCCAGCACGATGATGGGAAACACCATGATCGGCAGGGCTACCAACGTGATCAGGGTGATCTCGGGGCTGATCACGAACAGGACCGCCAGCAACGCCATGACCTCGAAGGGCACCAGCACCGATTGGCTCAGCATCGACTCGAAGACGCTGCGAATCTTGACCGCATCCGTGCTCAGGCGCGAGATCAGGTTGCCCGACGTCTGCGTCTGGAAGGCCACCATGTCCAGGTCCAGGCAACCCTTGTACAGGTCCACCTTCATGTTCTGCAGCGACGAGAAGATCGCCCGCGCCATCTGGTAGCGCGCGAAGTAAATCAGGATGCTCTTGACCACCTGCATGATGAACAAAAACGCGACGATGTAATAGATCGCCGACCCGCGATGATCCAGCAGGAAATTGTAGACGGCCCCGTAGACTTCGTTCTTCTTGGTCGTCACCCACAGGCTCACAGCCTCGAAACTCGGCGTTCGGATGATCAGGCCACCCAACGCCGACCCCGTGTCCAGGTCCAGCACATCCCCGCTGGCCAGTTCCAGCTCCGCCTGCTTGCGCGCGAGGTCCCTCTCATACCGGTCCGCCTTCTCCTCCACGGCCGTCGGATCGATCACCATCTTGATGACCGGAATCATCGGCAGAAGGCTGAAGGCGCCCAGCATGCTCCCCGCAAAGGCAAAAACCATGGCCCACATCAGGCCCTGGCGGAAAGGCCACGCATAATTGAGCGCCCTGATGAGCAGGTGCCGGTTGGCAACCAGGCTCCGTCTGCGCGACTTGCGGTCTTCCTTCGGCATTCCGTCTATGATTGCAGCTCCGAGGCGTTCGAAAACGGGACTCTTTGGACGATGGCGGACAGGAGAAGTCCTCATTTGCCCGGCATCGTCGGAGAGTCGAGCCCAGCGGGGCGAGGCACGTCAATGAGGGAAAACCTCCTTGAGCGGCATGCCGGCGGCGGGCAAGATGGCGCTTCGAGGCCATCGAGCCTTGTCGATCCCCGCCCGGAGTGGGCACCATGCGCTTTTTCTTCACCTTTGGCCTTTGCCTCGCACTTTGCCTGGTTTCGACTTTCTCCCCGGCCGAGGTCGTCCGCCGGGAGGTTGGCAACCTCGTCCTGGAGGGAATCCCCGAGGTGCCCCAGGAACTCCTCGACCGGCTGAACCAGTATCAAAACATGCGCGGGGCCGGTTTCAGGGATTGGGTCCCGAACGACGGGGGGTTGCTCATCGCAACACGCTTCGGGAACACCTCCCAGTTGCACCACGTCGAAAAGCCCATGGGCATGCGCTCCCAGATCACGTTTTTCGACGACCCCGTGGCGGGTGGCCGGTTTGGCCCCGAGGGCGCACGCAACCTGATCCTCTTTACCAAGGACAAGGGGGGCAACGAAGAGACCCAGATCCATCTTCTCGATACCGCCACCGGCGACAGCCGGATGATCAGCGATGGCAAGTCCATCCATCGCGGCGTCACCTGGGCCAACAAGAGCCCGATGATCGCCTTTGCAACCAACCAGCGCAACGGACGCGACTGGGACATTCACGTCAAGTCGGTCTTCGATACCCCCGAATCCTCGCGCAGGGTCTTTGAGGGACAGGGCGCGTGGGGAGTCGGTGATTGGTCCGCCGACGACTCCAAGCTCCTCATCGGCAACTACCTCTCGGCCAGCGAGTCAACCCTCCACATCCTCGACGTCGCGACCGGCGAGACGCGCCAGGTGCACCCGGAAATCGCCGAACCGGTCAGCTATGGGGCCGCGGCTTTTGCCAAGGACGGCGACGGAATTTTCTACACGTCGGACCACAGGCAGGAATTTCAAAAGCTCGCCTACTACGACACCGTGCACAACGTTTCCAAGCCACTGATTCCCGAGATCGAGTGGAACGTCGAGTCGATCGCCCTGAGCGAGGACGGCCGCCTCATGGCCCTTTCGGTCAATGAGGCCGGGTTCAGCGCCGCCTATCTCCTCAACCTCAAGACGCTCGAGAAGGAGCGCCTGAATCTGCCCCCCGGAATCGTCGGCGGCATGAAGTTTCGGCGCGATGGCGAGCGAATTGCCTTCTCGCTCCACGAGCCCACCAGCCCCGGTGACGTCTACGTCTGGAAGCGCGCCGAGCGCGAACTCGAGCGATGGACGCGGTCCGAGGTTGGCGGCATTCCCCCCTCGCGCTTCATCGGGGCGGAACTCGTTCAATTCCCCACCTTCGACAACGGACCCGACGGGCGCCCGAGGATGATCTCCGCCATCGTGCAAAGACCCCGCGGCCAAGGCCCCTGGCCGGTCGTCATCGACATCCACGGCGGCCCCGAAGGGCAGGCACGCCCGTACTTCGGCGGTCTCCAGCAATTCCTGCTCAACGAACTGGGCATCGCGGTCATCGAGCCCAATGTCCGGGGCTCCACGGGTTACGGCCGCTCCTTCCATCGCCTCGACGACGGAAAGCTCCGCGAGGACAGCGTGAAGGACATCGGGGCGCTGCTCGATTGGATCGCCACCCAACCCGACTTCGACGCCGGCCGCGTCGTCGTGCGGGGCGCCTCCTATGGCGGCTACATGGTCTATGCCGTCATGGCCATGTACCCCGATCGCATCGCGGGCGGCATGAGCAGCGTCGGCATCTCCAACTTCGTCACGTTCCTCGAATCCACCGCCGAATACCGCCGCGACCTTCGCCGCGTCGAGTACGGCGACGAACGCGATCCCCAGATGCGCGCCTTCCTCGAAGAGATCTCCCCGACCAACAAGGCCGGCCGCATTACCAAGCCCCTCCTCGTTGCCCAAGGCAGGAACGACCCCCGTGTCCCCTACACCGAAGCCGAGCAGATCGTCGAAGTCATTCGAAGCAAGGGGCAGGACGTCTGGTACTTCCTCGCCCTCGACGAAGGTCACGGATTCGTCCGCAAGGAAAACCGCGACCTCCACCAGGCCGTGTCGGTTCTGTTTCTCGAAAGAGTGCTCGGGCTTGGCCAAAAGCCCAACGCTGCGGCGGTGGAAAACCCATAGAGAGCATCCGAATGCCGCTCCGGAAGACGCCCGCTAAAGTGACACGGCCATCTTGGCCGTGATTGCTTTTAAGCCCTCCGGTTCTCTTTTTGGTTACGCCCGGTGGCGGCAAAAAGGCTCCGGTGGACAAGCAAGATGCCCAAGTCGCTTTGGGCGGAATGAATTTGAATCTTGGGGAAAGATTCCTAAACGCACTCAAAGGCAGGGAACCCGCAACCATCATGACCAAGACCATACGCGCCATTCAGGCGGTTTCCCTTGTTTCAGCCGTGGTATGGGGCGCCGCCATCTGGTGGATCAACGGATTGCCGGGCGCGGACATCCCCCGCGTGGAATGGGCCATGTCCATCCCGCATTTCGACAAGATCGTGCATTTCGGCATGTACGCGGGACTCGCCGGATTCTTCTGGATCGCGACGGCGCTGGGAACGCGGCCGGGAGGCTGGCCGTGGATCGCCTGCTCCGTGCTGGCGGTGCTGTTCCCCTCCATCCTGGGCGCGCTTGACGAATGGCGCCAGACCAACATCCCGGGCCGTTCCGCGTCGCTCGATGACTGGTTCGCCGACGCCATCGGAGCCGTCGCCGCCGTGGCCATTCTGTCGGCCATTCACTTTTGGTGGTCGCGAAAGGGCGATGCCAGTAAATCGCCGGGAATTCGGGAAGGGGTGTCGCTTTACTGACCGGGGGATATGAATGCCCCCGCTACCATAACGTTTCCACCCGTCCGTTCAGGTAGCTCGCCAGCCGCGTCGCGTCTCCCCTGACCACGAGACGCGCCGCTTGAAAACGATACGGCTTGCGCGGCGCGGGAATACGGGGCAGGCTTTCCCCATCGTCGGGAGGCTGCATTGCCATGACCGAACCCGCCCGGCCCGGGCGCAAGCTCCGCATCTACCTCGACACGTCGGTGATCAGCCATCTGTTTCACGATGACGTGCCGCAGCGTCAGGAGGCCACGATCCGGTTCTTTGAAACGGCGGTGCGCCCGCAAATCCATGATTTCTTCGTCTCCTACGTCGTCTTTGACGAAATCGAACTGACGCGGGACGTTGCCCGCCGCGACGCCCTCCTGACCGCGCTCGCGGAAGCCGCGCCCCGCGTCTATCTACGGGAGGACAGACCGGACGAAGTGGCCCAACTGGCGGAGCATTACCACGCGCGGGGCATTTTGCCCCGGCGGGAATTCAGAGATCAGGACCTTCCCCATTTTTCAGCCGTCAAAACACAACAGCATATCAAGCTGAG
>CAYTRP010000203.1:1285-6644 GCA_964440195.1 uncultured Candidatus Sumerlaeota bacterium | reverse complement strand
TACGCGAGGGACTCGGCCTGTGGCGCGAGATCGAGCAGGTCTTCCTCGCGACCGGGAGCGTGGTTGCGTCCGCCTCCCACGATGAGGCGCCCATCGGGGAGCACGCGCCAGTAATCGAAACCATGGTTGGCGTAATGAATCGCATCCTTCCACTCGGCGCGCGCATCAAAGGCGTGGGGCCGCACGAGCAGCACCTGGTTGCGCACCGGCTTCACGGGCCACGCATCGCCGAGAAGCACGCGCGCATATCCATTCGTCGCGACCATGACATGGTCCGCCCGCAGCGTCGCACCATCGGCGAGCGTCAGGTCCACCGCCTCGTCGCGGACGGTCATATCGGCCACGACCGCGTGTTGTCCGAGGCACAAGCGCACAGCGGCAGCCGCGGCCAGCGCGAGGGCATAGGCGCACGGGTTGATGCCCGCATCGCGCTTGCCGGCAAGGGCGCGCCGATAATGCCGTGCGGCAAGCCGGCCCGCCGGTGCGTCGAGGGTGAATTGTTCTTCCGCCCCGTTGGCAATCAGCGCGTGCGCGCGGTCAAGCAGCACGTCCTCCTCCGCACTCTCGGTGAGATAGAGGCTGCCACCGCGTTGCAGCAGGATCGCCTCATGGGGATGCGCGGCGTTCCACTCTTCGATGAAGGCCAGTGTGGCGTCGCGGTTCCGACGGTTGAGTTGAGCGAGTTGACGAACACCCTCGGTGCCGAAGGCTTCCTCCCAGTCGAGGATCTCGGTGCCGGGAAACGAGAGCACAAACCCCGCGTTGCGCCCCGTCGCGCCAAAGGCGGGCCCGACGGCGTCGAGCACGACGATGTCTTCTCGCGCGACACCGGCGAGCGTGAGTTCATAGGCCGTCGCGAGTCCCGTCATCCCCGCGCCGATGATCGCGAAGCGCGCATGCCGGGGAACCGGCGACGAGGGCACCGCGCGCGCGGCGACGCCTTGCTGCCAAAACGAGCGCGGCGCGCCGGACCACTCGCGGAATTGCGGAGAAGGCGGAAGGTTCATCCGCGCGTCTCCGGTGCATCGAGCGCCGCGATCAACGCGTCGATTTCGAAATCGGTGCCGACGGTGATGCGCAAGCCGCCGCGCAACTCGGGCGTGTCGAAGTAGCGCGCGAGCACCTTGTGGCGGCGCAGATGCAGGAAGACGTCATGGGCATCGTGGCGTTGGGCGAAGACGAAGTTTCCGGCGCTGTCCGGCACATCAAAGCCTCGGCGGCGCAGCTCCATTGCGAGGCGCGCGCGCGTGGCGATGAGGCGCGCGACGGCTTGAGACGTGTGCGCGTCGTCTTCCCAGGCAGCCCTGGCGGCGGCTTGCGCCGCGGCACCCAGGTTGTAGGAGTCCTTCACGCGCAGCAGCCCATGGATGACATCGGGCGATGCGACGCCGAATCCCACGCGCAGTCCGGCGAGGCTGTGGGACTTGGAGAACGTGCGCGTCACGAGGATGTTCGGCGCCCCTTCCCGCACCAATGCGATGGCCGAGTCGCCGCCATAGGCGATGTAGGCCTCGTCCGACACAATGAGCGTGTTGGGCAGGCGTTCCGCAAGACGTCGCAGGAAATCAACGGGCAGGACGGTTCCGAAAGGCGGATTCGGATTGGCAATGTAGAGAACGGAAGTGTCACCGGGTGTCTGGTCGAGCGCCTCCTCGGGCGAGGGCCCCCGCGGCTTCCACGGAAGGCGAAGCCCGGTGGCCTCGGCGCGCGCCACGAACACGGGGTAGAGCGAATAGGTCGGCCAGAGGCACGCGACCTTGCTCCCCCGCTCGGCATAGGCCTCGGCGGCCATCTTCAGGATCTCGTCGGAGCCATTGGTCGGAAGGATCTGGTCGGGGTCCACGCCCAGGGTCCTCGCCAGCGACGCGCGCAGCGCCGTCGCCATGGGGTCGGGGTAGCGCCCCGCCGCGCGGTCGCCCAGCGACGCGAGGGCCGCATGCACCCGTGGCGAGGGCGGATAGGGATTTTCGTTCGTATTCAGCTTCACGAGCCCCGGGTCCTTGGGCTGCTCACCCGGAACGTAGGGCTCCAGGGCGGCAACGGACGCGCGCAGTTTGGGGGCCTGGGTGACGGTGGTCATCGATGCATCCTTGGTGGTCTGGAAAAAGAAGCGTCCGTGTCCGGCCGGCGGATCATCCCGGTTCGGCCTTGCAGCCCAGCGGGCCGGTGTCGCGCAGCGCCCACGGGTCGGGTCCGAAGTTGCTGATCTTGGTCACGATCTCCTCGGCCTCGAAGCGGGACATCGGGCCGGCAACCACGGCACTGCCGCTCGAATGGATGGTCCATGCAAGGCGCTCGGCCTTTTCCGTGCCGACGAGCAGCACCGTGCAAAACACGTGTATGACATATTCAAACGTGTGGTCATCGTCGTTGAACACGACCACGACCCAGCCACGGTTGGTCGCGGTCTGCTCCTCGATCTGCTCGTGGGTGATGGTGGTCGTCTGTGCCATGGGGCGACCTTGCCGCAGGTCCCCCGCCCCCCTCAAGCCTTGTTGTACGCCCGCGCCCGCTTCCCGCCGGGCATTCCCCCTACCCCCGGCGCGATTCCCCGATCAGCATCTCGACTTCGGCGCGCCACGCGTCGAACAGGTGGCGCGTCAGCACGCCCGGCGATCCGGCGCCGATCATCCTCTCCCCCACCCCGACGACGGGCATGATTTGCAGGATGGCGTTGGTGAGGAAGACTTCCTCGGCCGAGAGGACGTCCTCGGCGCCGAGGGGCTCGGCGTGGCTGTCGATGCCGAGGCGCTCGGCCAGGCGCAGCACGCGGGCGCGCATCGTGCCGGGAAGCGCGCCGTCCTCCACGCGCGGCGTGGCGAGCCTGCCCCCCGAGACCACGAAGACGTTCGCCATGGAGGCCTCGGCAACGGCGCCGCGCGTGTTGAGCAGGAGGGCCTCGTCGAATCCCATCGCGCGTGCCTGGCGCCGCGCCATCAACGAGTCGGCGTAGCTCGTGCACTTGATGGCGGCCAGGGGCGAGCGCTCGTTGCGCGGCCATGGCAGCAGGACCACGCGCCATCCCCGGTCGCGCCCCCCCTCGGACCGCGTGTCGAGGCGCGTCGCGGTGATCAGCTCCGTGGCCTCGCCCTCCGTCTCGACGATGGGATGTCCGCGCAGCGGCCCGCGCGTGACGGTGATGCGCAGGCGCGCGCCGACGAGGCCATTCGCGTCGAGCACCGCGTGGCATCGCGCGAGCAGTTCCTCGGGATCGAGCCGCCACGAGATGCCGAGCACGCGCAGCCCGCGCGCGAGGCGCGCCATGTGGTCGACAAAGGCGAGGAGTTGTCCCGCCTCGACGCGGATCGTCTCGAACACGCCCTCCCCCACCAGCAACCCCCCGTCGGTGGCGGGAACGCGCGCGTCCTCGAGGGGGAGGAACTCCCCATTGAGCGAGATGATGTCCAAGGCGCGTCAGTCCTTGTGAAGGACGTCGGGCGAAGTGTCCTCGTCGTCGGCCTGCGCGACGGCCGTCTTCCCCGCGCCATCCTGTTCCTTGCGAAGGGTCCCGGCGGAATGGATGATGGCGCTCCCGGCGCGGCGCGGGTTGTCGCGCTCGAGGTCGCGCGCCAGGAATTCGCGCACGCGCTTGTCCTTGCTGTTGCGGAACTCCTCCGCCGTGCCCGCCGCGATCATGACGCCATCGTGCAGCATGTAGATCTTCCGCGCGATGGTGAGCACCGAGATGAGGTCGTGCGTGACGACGATGGTGGTGGACTTGGTCTCGCGGTTCACGTCCGAGATGACGGTGTCGATGTTGGCGGACATGATGGGATCAAGGCCCGCGGTGGGCTCGTCGAAGAGGAAGCAGTCCGCGTCCGTGGTCAGGGCGCGCGCGATGGCGGCGCGCTTGCGCTGCCCGCCGGAGAGCGTCGAGGGCATCTGCGACTCGCGTCCCTCGAGCCCCACCTGCACCAGCTTCTTCCGCACGATCTCGTTCACGTCGCGCTTGCGTTGGTGATCGAGTTCGGCGAGCGCGAGGCCGACGTTCTCCCCCACCGTCAGGGACTGCAGCATCCCGCCGCCCTGGAAGATCATCCCGAAGCGGCGCCGCAGGTCCATCATCTCGCGCTCGGTCTTGGGGACGATGTCGTCGCCGTCGACGAGGATGCGCCCGCTGTCGGGCTTGAGCAGGCCGACCAGGTGCTTGAGCAGCACGCTCTTGCCCGATCCCGAGCCGCCCACGATGACCGCGAGGTCCCCGGGCATGATCTCGAGGTCGATCCCGCGCAGGACGCGGAGCGACCCGAAGGACTTGTGGAGGTTCTCTACCTTGATGTGCATGGCGGCTGGCGGGGGATCCTTGGGTGGTTTGGTCTGGGCCGACGGGTATTCAGTTGAGTTACAAAATGTATCGGACGTTAAAAATCAGTTGGCTGCTGTCAGAATATGCAAGGGGATGAAGAGTTCCGGCCCGCCGGGCCTCGCGGTCAGGAAGCCCGTGCGCGCCCCCCCGGCGATGGACTGCTCGAAGGTCAGGGTGACCTCGTCGCCGGCGGAAAAGGGCGCCAGCTGGAAGTAGCCCGCCGCATCCGTCGCGGCGGTCATCAACAACCCGTCGGACCCGCGCCGGGCGGTCACCAGCGTCCCGGACGCCGGGCCCTCGGCGTCCACGACAATGCCCGAGAGCATCTCGCCACGGGCGCGCAGCACCATCGTGGGCAGGGTCACGGGTCCTGCGCCCGGTGGCAGTTGAAGAATCGTGGACCGCGCCCCTTGGTCGCCGTCCTCGACGACCTCGGCGCGGTAGAACAATCCCGGTTCGAGCCCCATGAAGAGGGCAATGCCCTCCTCGTTGGTGCGCTCGTAGTCGAGCAGCGTCACCTCGGAGGTCGCGAGGGCACCGACATAAAGTTGAACCAGGGCCCCCCGGATAGAGGCACCGCGACCATCGATGAGGCGGACGCTGAGGACACCTTCGTGCTCCGGTTCTTCCTCGCCCTCTTCGGGGACCTTGAGGGTTGGGAATTGGGAAGGCCGCTCGCGGCCGCCGAGGAACTGGGCGAGAAGGAGAACGACGGGGGCTTGGCGCAGGAGGGCCGGAGGGGCGGATTCGCCAGAAGCCGGGGGAGCGGTGGGCGGGAGAAGATCTCCGTAGGCCGCCGCGAGGGCTTGGCGCTCTTCGGGGTCCATGTGGTCCCACTCGGCCGAGAACAGCCGCCACGCCTGGGTGGTCGTCAGACCGGTGATGATGTCGCGGGGGCGGGTGGCCAGAAAGCGCGGGTCGCCGAGCTGGATGGTGGCGGATTCGGATGCCGCCCAGGGAGCAGGGACTTCCGCTTCGCCGTTGGCGTTGGTGGAGACCGCGTGACTGCCGTGGGCGGAATCAACAATGTCGAAACGGACGTTTTCGAGGGGG
>CAYTRP010000203.1:0-1275 GCA_964440195.1 uncultured Candidatus Sumerlaeota bacterium | reverse complement strand
CCTTCGAAGTTGGTGGCGCTGATGTAGAGCCGGGGAGCGGGGGGCTCCTCGGCGGGGGGGTCTTGGGCGCGGGCGGACCACCCAAGCAAAAGGAGAAGGCCCGCGAAGAGCAGAGGGGGGAGGGAGCGTGGGAAAGGGTGCATGGCCGGTCGAAGCGCCCCGAAGGGGGAGTGGAGGATACCTTGAGATCGGATTTTCATGGGGTCAATGGAGTTTGGTCGGGGGTTTCACTTGACCATGGGGGGCGCCGGGTTCATGCGATGACTATTCGAGTGATCAGACAAGGCGAGGGAGCCCGATGGCGCATCCTGTTTCACGTGAAACACCCGCGGGGAAGGATTCTCCCCCCAAAGCCACGGCTTCCAAACCTGTTTCACGTGAAACACTCCCCCGCCCCCATATCATTGCGGTCATCAACCAAAAAGGGGGGGTGGGAAAGACGACCACGGCCGTTTCCCTCGCCGCGGACCTTGCCCAACGCGGCTACTCGACGCTCCTCGTCGATCTCGACCCCCAAGGCAACGCCACCACCGCTCTGGGCGTGGATTTGGACATTCCCGGAACGCCCACCACGTACGATCTCCTTTTCGAGCACGACGCCGTCCCCGGCCCTGTGGTCCTCCCTCCCCCGCTTCCGCACCTTTTTCCCGGTTCCGCCTCGCTGATCCGCGCGGATCTCGATCTTCTGGCCCTCGGCGAGCACCGCGACCGCATTCTGGCGGGGCGTTTGGCCAATCTTCCCCAGAAATACGAGTTCCTCATTCTGGATTCCCCCCCTTCCTTGGGGATTCTGACGCTGAACATCCTCCTCGCCAGCCACCACGTCCTGATTCCGGTGCAGTGCGAGTACCTCGCCCTCGAAGGCCTTAGCATGCTCTTGCAGACCCTCGAGCAGATCACGGAATCCCACAATCCGGGCCTCAAGATTCTGGGGTGCCTGGTCACCATGAGCGACCTGCGCACGACCCTTGGCCAATCCGTCGTCGCCGAATTGCGCCAGCACCTGCCCAATCTGGTGTTCGATACCATGATTCCACGCACCGTGCGGTTGAGCGAGTGCCCCAGCCACGGCAAGACGATCTTCCAGTACGACCGATGGGGTGCCGGGGCCCGGGGTTACGAAGCCCTGACATCCGAAGTGCTGACAAGACTCGGTTTACCGCTGCGCTCGCCGAATGCCCCGGCTCACCCCTGATCCAGCGCACCTGATCCCCACATCACGAGGTTTCCCCCCATGAGTCACCGCCGCAAGCAAGCCCTCGGTCGTGGATTGGG
>CAYTRP010000202.1:0-6644 GCA_964440195.1 uncultured Candidatus Sumerlaeota bacterium | reverse complement strand
CGCTGAGGTTGCGTGCCTCCTCGGCGATGCGGGCCACGTCATTGTTTCCATCGGCGTGTTGGAGGATGGCAATGATGACCGGGTCGGGGGGAAGGGCGGCCATGCCGGGAAGGACGCCCATGGGATCCTGGACGAGGAGAAATTGGCGGCCCTTGTCCTGCACGGGGATGACTTGCAGGGGTCGCATGGCGGGTGTTTCGAGGGAGTAGACGGGAAAGGGATAAGTCACCAGGGGCTTCCGGCAGTTGATTGGCGACCCCATGCGGGGACGCGAGCATGAGGATGATAAATCCGGCGTCTCGCGCAAGGGGCAAATCCCCGGCGATCCTGCGGAGGATGTGCCTTGACAAGAATTGCGATGCAAAAGGAAAGTGGCGGTTGACGGCCCGACCAGGGCGCATGCGTGGCCTTGGCGAATTCGGCGGATTGGAGCGAAGAAGATGAAAGCGACGCGGTTGTTCACGGTAATCCCGGCGGCAATGGCATTGCTGCTGATGTCCACGGGCGCGGCGGGAGACTCGCGCGTGCATGAACTGGAAGCCCCCATCACGAGCATCGACACGGCCAAGAACACCCTTGTGGCCGGAGGGATCACGATAACGGTCACCCCAAAGACGGAGATCGAGTTGGCCAACGGCAAGCACGCCTCGCTGGCGGACCTGAAGGTGGGGTCCGTGGTGGACATCGATGGATTGGCGCAGAAGGACGGATGGGAAGCGCGCGAGATCGAGGTGAAATCCAAGCCGTTGCCGATCATCGGCCGCCATGACAATCACAAGGTGGTCGGCGCGATCGACTCGATCGATCCCGAGACGAGGACTTTCACGGTTGGGGGCGTTGCCGTGAAGATTGCCGGCAAGACCAAGCTGGTGGAAGACGACAAGGGGCCGATCACGTTCGACAAGCTGGTCGTGGGCCAGTGGGTTGAGGTGGACGGGAAGTTCGTCAATGAGAGATCGCTGGAGGCAAAGTTCGTTGAAGTTGACGATGACGACGACGACAAGGATTGAGTCGGCGGCGCACTAGATAGGGAGGGCAACGCTGGATGGGGCGCTTGGCGGCATTAGCGCTGTTTCTTGGGGTCGGCAGCGTTGTCCTTGCATTGGCCGGGGCACCGTTCGCCATCGGGGCGCTGATGTTGGCGCCGGTGGCGTTGTTGGCGTTGCTGGTGGCGGTCTTCCCGGGTCGCGAGTCGCGGGGCAATGTGCGGGTGGTGGCACTGTTCGCCTTGTTGTTCGGGGCGCTCCCGCTCGCAAAGCCCTGGATCGACGCGCTTGTCTTTGCGCGGCAGGAAAAAGCCCGCGCGCGGCAAACGGCGCCGCAATTCGCCAAGTTGAAGGAGGATGCCGCCGTCCTGGCGAAGCAGGCCGAGGCTTTTCGCTCGTTGCACGGGATTTATCCCGCCGCGACGGGAAGCACCCTCGAACCGATGGTGGGGACGGACGGCCAACCGCTGCCCGGCGACGCGCGATTCCCCACCGCAACGCCCGATCCGTTTGACGCAACGCACTCGCTGCGCGTGGTGCCCGTTGGAACCAAGGGATTCATGGTGGTGAGCACGGGCCAGGACGGCGTGCCGGACTTTCCGCCGCTGGTGCAATGGTCTCCCATCGATCCCCCGGGCGGAGAAGCGCTGGCGCCGTTTGCCCATGCGGGCATCGAACCGCGGCGCATGATCTTCAACGTGCAGGACAGCCCCCTCGCGCCCGGGGATGCGGTGGAGTGGTTCCCGGCGGGTGGGGGGGAGTCTCCCACGCTGGCCGGGGTGCTCGCGCCGCTGACGGAGGCGTGGGAACGCGTGAACCGCGCGAGCCCCTGGCCGGACCAGTTTTCGCGCGAGAAGTTCCCCGATCCCGAGCGGGACCTCGCGGCGGCGCGGCGGTTTCTGGCGGAGGACGACAATCTGGCGGCGGTGTGCGCGGCGGCGCGCTGCATCATGTTTCGGCCCGGGCAACCCGCCATGGTCAAGACGCGCGGCCTTGCCGATGCGGACAAGATCCGCGCGCTGGCGTTGATGCGGCTGGGGCATGTGCGGCTGGGCGCGGATGCGATGATTGATTACATCGCGCTGGTGCCCAACGACGCGGAAGCGCACTACAGTCTGGGACTGGCGTTCAAATCAACCGGTGCCCGGGAATTGGCGCGACGGCACTTCTACGCCGCCATGCAGGCGGAGCCGGGGAGCGCGTGGGTGGCGAGGGCGCAGACGGCGATGAGTGAAGATTGAAACAAGAAGGGTGTCCCGTCCTGACATAGGTTGACTGGCCATTCCCGGTCGGAGGCCACGTCATGGCGGGTCAAAGGATTGTGATGAGGCACAGCGAGGCGTTCAAGAGGACCGTGGTGGCGGGGCTGGAGTCTGGGCGTTTTCGGTCGATCGCGCAGGCGCGAGAGCGTTACGGTATCCGGGGGGCGCACCCGGAAACGCCGGGGGGGGGCACTCCCTCATCCACTTTGGCGGCCGGTGGTTCCGGACTTTTCCCCGAATCCCGGCGGAAGGGCGTCGAAATTTCCCGGGCTTGAGTCCCGGCCCGGTCCCGCGCGCTGTTCGCCCTTGCGGTCCCTGCTCCCCCCGTCTACCCATGGCGCGGTAACCGTGAGCACGTTCCCAAACCCTGACCGGAAGGCGCCATGCCGACGCCCCTACGCCTGTTGCAAGTCCCTGTCCTGATTCTTCTTGGTCTTCTCACGGCCGCGGCGCTTCCCGCCCAGGACGGGAATGCCCCCACGGATGAATCCGTGAATCTGGGCAGCTTGTTCCCCTCCGTGGGAGGCGGGGAGACTTTCCGCATTCTGGGACCGATTCGGACGGTTGAAAACCGGGCCTACACCGACCAGCGCACGACGCTGGTGATGGGCGACCTGACGGTTGAGGCGGACCGAATGGTCATCGACTTCGTGACGCTCGAGGTTCTCGCCGAAGGCGACGTGTTGGTGAAGGAGGGCAAGGATGTCCACCTGCGCGCCTCGCGCATCGAGTACGACCGCCGCCTGATGCAGGGCGTCGCCTATGGCGCCAACGGCCGGACCGGCGGCCTGTACTTCTTGGCAAGCCCCAATGAAGAGGAGGGCCGTCCGACCTTTCGTCGCGTCAATGCGGACCAGACGACGTTCCGCGGCGTCCGGCTGACGGCAAACAGCTTCCCCAAGCCGATGTGGTACGTCCACAGCAGCGAGGCAGTGCTCGTGGAGAAGGAGCGCTTTTCGCTGCGCAACCCGGTGCTTTGGGTTCGCGGCGTGCCGGTATTCTGGCTCCCCTATTACTCGCGTTCCTTCGACCAGGGTTCGCCATGGAACTTCGAGACCGGCTTCATCAGCGAATACGGGGGGTACACGCGCATCCGCTACCAGCTCTCGCACAGGAGCACGGTTCCCGGCTGGTTCGACCCCACCAAGACGCGCACGCGCAGCTTCGGGGTCCTTGGCGTCCGCAGCGACCTGTTCACGAGCGGCACCATCGGCATCGCGACCGATTACCGCTACAGCCTGAACTTCGAGCAGCACATCGGCGAACTCTCGCTCTACGGCGTCCGCGACACGCAGCGCGAGGAGATCGCCATTGACGGCGGGGAGTCGGACGAGGGCGAGGACCGCTGGTTCTACCGGCACAAGCACAACTCGATGTTCGGCCGCACCATCTGGCAGTTGAATGTCGACTGGATGAGCGACGCGGACATCTACTACGACCTTTACGACCCCTTTGCCATCGACGAGGCGAGGGGGCGCCGTTCCGAGCGCGGATACGAGTTCGCCGGGAGCTATGTGCAGCGCAATTGGCTGGCGCGCGCGTCGATCCGCTTTCGCGAGCGCCTGTCGCGCGACCGCCTGACGGACTTCACCGATCCGCGCGACGACGATCTTGATTTCGACGCGGACGTCGACTTCCTCGATGGCGAGGACGCCGACGGCGATGGCATCAGCGAGGACCGCTTTGGCAAGGTGACGGAGCGGTTCCAGGGCACGCTCGCGACAAACATGATGACCGTGGGCCGCAGCCCCTTCTACTGGCAGGGGCGCGCCAACGCCTTCCAGGCAACCGATGCGGGCTTCAACCAGAACAACGAAAACGACGACGTGGACTTCACGGGGTTCGACGCGTACAACTCGATCTCCAACCTCATCCGCCTGGACCCCAGGGGGCGCGTGACGTGGTTGAACACGGTCGGGATCGGCGCGGGGAACTATGACCGGGACTCGACGCGGCTGGTCTCCAGCGGTTCCGACTTTCCGACGCGGCTCACCGAGGCGGAACTCGACGAGTTGCAGGCGAGGGTCGACGCAGAGGAAGAGGGCGCGGAGCAGGAACTGGATACCGCCACGCGCGGCGCCAAGTTCCTGAGCCCCTCGGAAGTGTACCTTGGGCAGAGCGACCGCCTGGCGAACTACGAGGACGTCGATTCGCAGATGGTGTGGGCCGACTACGTCAGCCGGTTGAGCGCGCGGTTCTCCAACGACCTCTCCGGTTACCTGCAATACACCTACCGCCGCACGACCGACGACGGGGCGGACCAGTTTTATCGCCGCATCGGGCGGGTCGAGGCCTTTGACGACATCTACAACTTCCCGACGAACTCGCACTGGATCGAGAGCGCGCTGAATTACTTCCCGGTCGTGCCGTTCCTTGAAACGAGCCTGCTCGCGGGTTACAACCTCGACACGGGGGATGACGAGTACGCGAACGACCGGCGCTGGTACACGGGCATCACCAACGAGTGGCGCAACTCGCTGCAGGAATTCATGACATTCCTCGATGTCTTCGTCGAGAACCGCCAGATCCGCGACCCCGACGATCCCGACGCGTTCGAGCAGACCGTCATCAACGGCACCACGGGCTTCAAGTACATCCCGCTTCACACGCGTTGGTGGTATGGCCTGGACATCAGCGGCCAGATCCCCCTGGACGAGGACCCCGTCGATGCCGACAACCGCGAGCGCCAGCGCTTCGACGAGAACGAGACCGACGTGAACATCCGTCCGCTGGTGGGCCGCCAGTTGGGCCCGAAGTACCGCGTCGAGGCGTTCATCGAGTACAACACGCGCATCGAGGACATCCGCAGCGCGGGGGTGACGATCGTGCGCGACCTGGTGGATGCGGACCTTCTGCTCTTTTTCGGCGTGCGAAACAACAACAACGACTTCGACGACGACGACACCGACAGCAGCACGGCCGAGAACGACTTTGAGCCGCAGTTCCGCGTGAGCCTGGCGCTCAAGGTTGGCGGGGGCGAGGCCCAGAGCCTGGGCGACGCCACGCAGATCGGCACGCTCATCGAACCTCGCCGCCAACCCTCGTACGTGGAATAGCCAGGCAACGTGCTTTTCGGGTCCGTACCTTCCCAACCCGCAAACACGGCCCACGTTGACCGCTTGTCGATCCGAGCCCCCCTGCTCCTTGTCGAGTGGGGGGGCGTTTGCGCGTATGTGCTGCTGGCGTTCATCCCGTTGGTGGTCATCTCGCCGTATTGGGCCAACATCGAGGTCGCGTCGTCCATCCTGCTCTCGGCCAAGACGTGGACGCTTCGCATCCTGTGCGCGGGGGTGTTCGTTCTTGCGGCCATCCGGCTCGCGCTCCCCGCGCCGGTCCGCGTGGGCAACGCGGCATTGCCCGCGTTGCTGCTGGCGCTGGTGCTGGGCGCGGCGATCGTGTCGTCGCTGGCGGGCGCGGATGCGCGCGCCAGCCTGCGCGCCCTCGCCAACGAGGCGGTCATGATTCTCGCGGCGCTGCTCGCCCCGGTCTTCCTGACAACGCGCGCGCGCATCCGCCTCGCGATGCTCGGCATCCTGGCGGCGGTCCTGGCCGTTTCCGGCATCGTGTTCGTCTCGTCGTGGCTGGAGGACGGCCGGATCATCGAGTTCATCTACGGCCGCGACATCCTGCGGGCGATTCGCGAGGGCGACCAGCAACTGATCTACGACTTGCAGGGCGGCTTGCGTCGCGGTGGCAGCATCGCGACGCTCGGCAATCCCGAGTTCACGGGCACTTACCTCGCCGCGGGATTCCTTCTCGCGGGTTGCGGCCTGCTGCACGGATGGGGATCGCGGTTGGGGCGCTCGATCGCGCTGTGGCCATTGTGGCTCGGCGCGCTGGCCTTCATCGGGTCGGGCATCCTCGCCACGGGGACGCGCGGAGCCCTCGTGGCGGTGGCCGTTGGGTTGCTCGTGTGCTGGCTGGGTTCCTTTCGCCTGAGGGGCTGGATCGTCGCGGCGGGCCTGGCCGCGTGCGCGTTCGGCGCCCTCCTCCTGGGTTTTCGCGCGGGCGCGGCGGTGGCCCTTGCGGGAGTCGTCTCCGCGTTGGCGTGGCAGGTCGGGTCGGGCCAGTTCGCGCCCGCATGGCGCTCCATCTCCTGGCCGAACCGCGCGCTGCTGTTCCTTGCGCCGCTGGTGCTGGTCGCCGGCCTGACGTCCCAGTCGGTGCCCGGCCCGTGGAACATTGGCGGCGCGACGATGATTCAGCGCATGACGCGCGAGACGAATGTCGGCGACAACTCGATCCGCGAGCGCATCACGTTTTGGATGATGGCGGGCGAGATCGTGGCGGAGCGCCCCCTGCTCGGCGCGGGCGAGGGGATGTTCGGCCCCAACTTCCACGCATCCCTCGTGCGGCTCGTGGAAGCGCACGAGACCGGCACGATGGCGTACGCGCA
>CAYTRP010000201.1:2301-6656 GCA_964440195.1 uncultured Candidatus Sumerlaeota bacterium | reverse complement strand
CGCCCTCGAGGGAGGAGATCCGGGCCTCGAAGACGGCCTGGGTGGGGTTCATGAGGCGGCTGTAGACGTTGCCGAGTTCCTTGAGTGCGAACAGGTTCGCGGCGTGCTCGGTGCTCTTGAACTGATAGGCCGTCGTGCGGTGCAGCGTCACGCCGCGCGAAAGGTGAGTGGGGTCCGGCGCGGCACCGGCATGGATGGCGAGGGTCTCAAACTTGTAGCTGGGCTTCTCCGACATGATAAACTCTCTCTATAGAATTTTGGGGGATATCGCCCCCGGAGAGCGAGATCGCTCCAAGCGCCCCCCGCTCCTGTCAAGTCGAGAGGACCTTCCACGGCGTATCCTGCCGCTCCCGTGCTCCAACCCGCCCAGCACCGTTCCCGCATTCCCTCGCAACGCCGGGCGTTCCCGTGGGCCGAATTCTTGATCCCGGCCGTGGAAAATCTGTGGATAACTTGTGATGAAGTCTTGACAGCGTGAGCCCGGCTCTTGTTTTCACAAACTACGCTGAGAAAGGAGGTGGTCAGATGCTTTACAACTGTACCAGCGAGGTGGCTGAGTCCTAGCCGCGCCGCGCAGGCCGCAAGGCCATGCTCCACGCATTCGCGCGGTTGCTGGGTAAATCCACTCGGCTTCCGACCGGACTGCAAAAAACACGTGCCCCCCAAGGCCACAAGCCACCGGGGGGCACGTTCTCATTTCAACCCCACCCCTCAACCGCCCTTCTTCACCTTCCAGCGCTCCTCCAGCCGCTCCTTCATCCACACGCACACCTTCCACAGGTCCGCCACCGGCTGGTTCGTGAACGGCAGCGTCTGCATGTACCCCGGCGGGCCGAATTCCGTCGTGACGGACAAGCGCCCAGCCCCCCGCTTCTCATGCCGCGCCCGGATCGCGTTCCACCAACGCTCGTGGGCAGCGAGGCACTCCGCATACTCTGGAGCCGCCGGGTGGGGCACCTGAGGCCCCTCATGGTGCCCCACCCGCGAGTGAATGTGAATCGCGCGGTCCATCGCCACATCCAGAAAATCCCCCATGTCCTCCAGCAACGACTCGCATACCACGCACCAATGGCTGAAGTCCGCCGTGATGCGCAGTTCCGGAAAGGCCTTGAGGTAACGCGCCGTGTCCCATGGCGAATAGAACAACCGGTGCCGGTGCGTCTCGTGGCCGATGGGAATGCCAAGGGCCTGCTCGACTTTCAGCGCCTCCTCGAAATACGCGCACCCCTCCTCGTGGCTCATGCGGTCGCGCCCGCTATGGCTCACGATCAGCGCCGGCTCAAAGGGGGCCGCTTGCTCCAGCGCCGCGCGGATCGCCTCGCGCCGTGCCGGATAGATCTGGATGATGCCCATCAATCCATGATCCGCCATCAAGCGGCGCCAAGCCGTGGGCTCGCAATCCGGCAGACTCGATTCCACCGCCGAGAACCCCGCCTCCGCGATCAGCCGAACCTTCTCCGCCAACGTGCCCCCCTCCGTCATTCCCCACAACGCCCGTGCGATTCGGATCTCCATGAACTCATCCTTGTATGGTTTCATTGCCATGATGGACCGGCACACTCACGGAACGCAGAACGCGGCAAGGCGCCCGGCCCACTCGTTTGCATCCGCCGGCCGCTCCCTTGGATTCAGCAACAGGCCCTGGCGCACCAGGCTGTCCAGCTCCGGCGGCACGTCCGGATACAGCGTCGTCAGCGAGGGGACATCCTGACGCCGGATGGACTCCACCACGTCCTTCAGCGTCGTCCCCTCGAAGGGAAAGGCCCCCGCCGCCAACAACACGTATGTTGTGACGGCGAGCCCCCACAGGTCGGTCATCGGCGTGATCTCGTTCGTCGCCAGCACCTCGGGCGCCGTGAAACGGCTCGTCACCACCCGGAACTGGGGCAGCGTCAGGCGCTCATTCGCATTCTGCACCACCGCGATCCCGAAATCGCAGAGGAAGGCGTGGTTGTCCACGTCGCGCAGGAGGATGTTGCTCGGCTTCACGTCACGGTGAACAATCCCATGCTGCCCCTGGCGGGTGTCGGGATCCTCCCAGCTCAACGCGTGCGCGTGCGACAACGTCAGCGCCACCTGCCGCATCACGTCGCAGACGCGCGGCACCGCCAGCCGCCGCCGGGGAGAGGAATACACGTCCAGCGATGCCCCGTCGATGTAGTCCATCAACATGTACAGAAAGCCGAACCGCGAATCCCCGCTCGTCTCGTGAACGGTCACCAGGCCCGGCGTTCCCGCATCCGCCAGGCGCTGCACCAATTCCGCCTCGCGCCGGAATCGCTCCGCCAGCCGCTCCAGGCGGCTCGTGTCCTTCTCGTCCCCATACGCCAGCAATTCGGGCTTCAGGATCTTCACCGCCATCCAATTCATCGAGTCGCGCCCGCGGGCCCGCCATACCTGCCCGTACCCTCCCTCGCCCACGCGCTGGTACACCTGAAACCGCCACGGAAAACTGCTGTGCAGCGCCAAGGGAAAGAATGCGCCGTGCCATTGCCTTAGCAGCGCCTGGCTGACCGACGTGTCCCCGCGCCGCGCTTCCCAGATCACCGAGAGTCGCGGGCCGTCCAATCCCAGCGTGATGACATCATGGCTCCTCAGCACCACCGGCACGCGCACCGGCACCCCGCCAACATACGTCCCCTGCGTGCTTCCCAGGTCCTCCAACAGGTAGCGCCCCTGTTCCAACTGCACGATGCGCGCATGGACCCGCGAGACGCCGCTGTCCAGTTCCGGGTCAAAGATGACGTGGCTCTCCGTCGAACGCCCCAGCAGGATTTCCTCCTGCTCGAACACAAACGTCGTCGGCGGTCTCTCGCGCGCGGTGAGGGCAATTGCCAGTGTCATGAGCGCAAGGCCCCGGCGGGGGCTGCCTTTCGGATGCGAGTCAACCAATGAGCCATTGCTAGGTGCTCGCGGCGTCCCCATGGCGTCAAGACCCTGCAAGGCACCTCCATCGACAAAAATGATTGAGCCTCGCACGCGTCTTCACATATATGTGTCTGTCAGGCTATGTGGTGCGTCCTGCCATCCATCCCATGCGGAGTCCGTCCATGAAATGCCATGCCCTCCGGGGCCTTCTCGGCCTGCTTCTGCTCGCCGCTGCGCCCCTCGCCGCCCAGATCACCATCGATGCCGACCGCACGATCACCTCTGTCGATGCCGATGACCTCACGCTCGGCTTCACCCTGACCAACGCCGCCGTCCTGACGATCGCACCGGGGACAACGGTCAACGTTGGTGGGCCGGTGCTCATCCACAACAACTCCCGCATGACCGTCGCCGGTACGCTTGTCGAGCCCGTGCGTATGACCATCGGATCAAACCTGTCGCTCGACTATCGCCCCGAATCGGCCACCGGCGTCGGGATGGATTTCCAACACACGCTGCTCACCTACTCGGGCAACTTCTTTGATTCCGGGCACAACGGCTTGGGAGGATACCAGGGTGGCGCCTTCCCTGCCATAGCGTTCCGCTCCAGTATCGTTGAGATACGAAGTGTGAGCTTCACGCTCCGCGAATTGAACTACGTCGGGGAGTCATCCCTTTTCTTCGGGGCGAACCGGCTCTTCGATGTCGTCCAGTGCAACCTCCAATTCACGGACTGCGTGCTCATCCGCCGCAGCAGGCCGGCGAACCTCACCACTCCCGCGAATGCGATCATCGCCAGCAACAGCACGTCAGGCGAGCATCTCTTCCAGAATTGCCGCTTCTCAGGCTCCAGTGTCGTCCATAGCTTCAATGATTCCGCTTGGCGCTTTGTGAATTGTGACCTGTCGGACACCGCGCAGTCCTTCTACAATGGCTTCAGCCTTCCGAGCCTCACTTTCGAGAATTCCATCGTCTCACCCGTCAACAACAACAGCCGAGGCGGGCAGCAGTACTTCTTTATCAACTGCTACCCGAATCTTCCCGCCGCCGACCTGGTACTCAACCAATCAACGACGACGGTGAACATCATCGATCCCCTCTCCGCGTCGCCCTTCCGGTCCGGTGACCTCAACAACGACGCCGTCGTGAATGCCACCGACGTGAACGTCCTCATGGACATCGTGGTGGGCAACACGTTGGCGAGCTCGCTCGACTTCCCCGACCGCGCGGATGCCGACGGCAACGGCGATGTCGACGAGCGCGATGTGGCCGTCCTGCGTGCCTTCGTGGATGGCGTTCTGCCGCAGCTTCCCGAGGTTGTCGCCCCATGAGACACACTCCCCTCCTTCTCCTCGCGGGCGTGCTGGCCTTGGCGCCCCGCGCCGCCACGGCACAGTTCGAACTCGCGCCGGAGATTTCGTTCGTGCCCGCCGCGGGCATGCTGGCGCTTCCGGTGACCTGGACGGATGAAGGCGCACCCCCAGGTA
>CAYTRP010000201.1:0-2291 GCA_964440195.1 uncultured Candidatus Sumerlaeota bacterium | reverse complement strand
CCCCAGGTACCATCGCCTATGATGTGGTCTTTGACCCTGCACGCGTCGCGATCTTTCGCGGCGAGGCGCTTTCCACTGTTGGCAGCAGCGGGGCTGCGCTCCAGCGCGGCAACGTCCGTGTCGGCCAAGTCTCTCCCGGCCGCGCGCGCGTCCTTGCGACAGGCCCCGTTGCCCGCACCGGCGTGCATCACCTGTTAAACATTGATCTCTTTCCCGGTGTCACCGGCAGCCTCGACCTGACCTTCGAGAACATGGTCGCCTATGACCACGACCCCGGCACTGCGCCCGAGCTGCGCGACATCGACATCGACGACTTCAGCCGCCCCATCGCGCCGCCCGATCCGCCCGCGCTTGAGGTCCCGACCATTGTCGACGACGTGCCTGTGCGCCCCGGCGAGCTGCTGCGGCTCAACCCCAATGTCCTCACGTCGCCACTTGGCGTGGCGGGCACCCTGGTCATCGAAGCCCCTGCCAACACCCTCGAAGCTCTGGGCGTCCGCGAGCGCGGCGTCGGCACACGCAACGTCCTTATCACCACCACAACCGATCAGGGTGTTGATACCATCACCGTCCTGTTCAGCTCACCGGTGGATACCAACTCTCCGGCATTTGTCGCAGACCTTCCCGAGATCGAACTCCTTGTCACGGCGGAGGCACCCACCGCGGCCCTCGTGCGCCTTGCCATCGAGGACACCCACTCGGGCCCGCCGCACTACGGCTCGCTGGGCACCGTCGAGCAACTCATCAACCTCGACGTCGTCTCTGCGGAAGCGGTCGTGCGCGACCTCAACTTTCCCGAGGCACCCGAGAACGGCTATCAAGTCAACGACACGGTCACCTTCAGCGGCACGATCGACTGGCCCGACGATATTCCTGCGAGTCTCCTCGCCACCGCACTGGTCTTCGATCCCGCCAAGATCGAGTTGCTCGAGGTCGTCCTCGATGCCGATCTCGCCACTGGCGGCACCGCGCGATCGACCACCGACCTTGCGACCGCCAACGCCAGCGGCCGGTTCGATGCCCTTTGGATCTACGACTCGCTCCTGTGGAACACACCCCTCAAGGTTCCGACGGATACCACGTTGATCACCTACACCGTTCGCATCGCCGACGCGTCCGTCGCCGGTCGCGACCTCCAATGGTATCTCACCGCCCGCGACAACACGCAGGTCAAGACCACCGGTGCCCTTCTCGCCGACAGCTACGTCTTCATCGACTGGACGAGGTTGCACAGGGACTTGTTCAGCATCTACTGAAGCGAAGGATAAAGGGCTGAAGGCTCGAGTGTGAAGTTTCTGGGCCGAAGGCGTTCCGTCTTCGGCCCTCTTTATTGGCTTTTCCTCCGTTGCGCCCACGGATCAGCCTCCGAGAAAATCCTCACGCCGCTGCGGATGCTTTTCCTTCATCCTTCATCCTTTAGACTTTATCCTTTTGTTCCTATGCTTCTCCTCGAAAACTGCCGACACCTTGCCACGTTCGACGATGACTCGCGCGAGTTGGAGCACGTCGACGTGCTCATCGACGGGCCGGCGGTCAAGGCCATCGGGCCCAACCTGCGCCAGACGCTCGCCCTTGCTCCCGGCATCCCGTTCCTCGATGCCTCGCACCACCTCGTCATCCCCGGCCTCGTCAACGTGCACCACCACATGTGGCAGGTCCTCACCCGCGTGATGCCGCGCGTGCAGGACGCCGGCCTCTTCACCTGGCTCGTCGAAAACTACAAGGTGTGGGAGGGCGTCGACCCCGAAGCCGAAACCGCCGCCGCCTTCCTCGCGATGTCCGAGCTGCTCCTCTCCGGCTGCACCACCACGAGCGACCATCACTACCTCTTCCCCGTCGGCCAACCCGTCGAGTTGCTCGACGCCGAATACCACGCCGCCGCGCAACTCGGCATGCGCATGCACGCCACGCGCGGGTCCATGACGCTGGGCGTCGACGACGGTGGGCTCCCCCCCATGTCGCTCGTCGAATCCGTCGACCGCGTCATGCAGGACTACGACCGGGTCGTCGCGCGTTGGCACGACACGTCGCCGTTTGCCATGACGCGCATCGCCCTCGCGCCCTGCGCGCCCTTTAACGCCCGCGAGGATCTCTTCCGCGAGACCGCGCGCCTCGCCCGTCATCACAAGGTGCTGCTTCACACGCACCTCGCCGAGACGGCCGACGAGGACGTCTATTGCCTGGAGCACTTCGGCAAGCGCCCCCTCCACTACGTCGCCAGCCTCGGCTGGGAGGGCCCCGACGTCTGGTTCGCCCATTGTGTCATGCTCAACGGCGACGAGATCCGCCGC
>CAYTRP010000200.1:2791-6659 GCA_964440195.1 uncultured Candidatus Sumerlaeota bacterium | reverse complement strand
GGAACGCCACACCCCCGACGGAGAAATCCATCAGGTTCTTCATCATGATGTTGTTCGCGTTCTTGGCGCGCGTGAATCCCCCCTCCAGATAGGCGAACCCCGCCTGCATGAAGAACACGAGGAAGGCCGCGATCATGACCCACATCGTGTTGAGGAGAATCGTCTGCTCGGCTTGGTGCTGCTTGAGCAGGAGGGCAATCTCGGCCAGAGTCGGCTCCGCAGCCACGGCCTCCACGACGTCCTGCTGCGCACCGGCGACTCCGGCGAGGGCCGCCAGCACGGCAACGACCGCTGCGACGCGGGTGATCCTGGTCATCGTTTGTCTCTCCTGGGATGGAACATCTGTTGGCTCAACCTCGGAAGGATCGCTCTCGGCCACCCGTCACTGCGCGAACACCACCCAACCTGAAAGAAATCAACCCACCAAGGGATGATCCCCGGGCTGACACAAGACGATTCTCTTCCCGCGAAAACCCCCGAACTCCCGATCCTTGAAACCGGAGGATTTCACACGGTACAAATTTTTTACCGGCCTTTTCGGATCAACCGGTCCACACAACAAAACCGCGCCCGACTTTACGCCGGGCGCGGGTTCGGATCATGCATGGAGGAAGCGTGTCAGAAGGTGCCCTGGCCACTGCGCAGCATCTCGCGCCAGTCCTGCCACGAATCGGCCACCCGCACGTCAACTTCACCGTCCGGACGGAAGCCCAGGTCGAATCCACCGGGCGACTGCTGGTCCTCGTACTGCACGCCGACCACGTCGAGAAGCACGCTCGTCGAGGTCCCAAGGTTCACCAGCGCGATCTGCAAGTCCGCCAGCGCCCGCGCTTCCGCCGCGCGCGCCTCGGCCAGGTCGTCCTGAAAGTCCAACACCTCGAACGTCGTGCTCTCGCCCACCTCCAACCGCCGCGTTTCCGAGACCAGGTTTTCCTCCGCGGCCTTCACGCGCCGCTGCGACGCCTCGATCTGCACCAGCGCCGTCCGGATGCCGCGCGTGGAGTCGCGCACCTCGTTGCGAATCTGCAGCTCGAAGCGCAGCAACACGTTCTCCGCCCGCTCGACGCGATCCACCGCCTGGCGGTACTCGCCGCGCCGCGCGCGGTTGAACAACGGGAAGCGGAACTCGGCGCCAAAGTTGTATCCCTCGTAGCGCACGTCCGTGGTGTCGCCCCACGAACCCGACCAACTGTCGTCGAGGCCGCTCGAATTGTAGCCGCCAAAGGCATTCAACTCGGGCAGCCGCTGTTGGCGCGCCACCCGGCGGTTGATGTCCGCGATGTCGAGGTCCTTGCCCGCCGAGAGGTAATCGGGTCGGCGGGCCAGCGCCTGCTGGAACGCGTAGCTGTCCGACACGCGAATCTCCGCATCGTAGGACGGCGACTCCGCCGGCATGATCGGCCGGTCCCAATCCCTGTAATCCTCCTCCATGCCCCATGCCATCGCCGACAACAGGGCGTCCTGCGCCAGGATCAACCGCGCTTCGGCGTCCGCCACGTCGAACTCGCGGGCGGCCACGTCGGCCTGCGTCTGCAACAACACCGACATCGGCTCCATCCCGACGTCGACACGCGCGCGGTTCACGCGTTCCAGCTCGCGCGCCGCGACGAGCGACTGGACACGCGCGTCGAGATTGCGCAGCGCAAAGTCCAGATTCCAGTAGGCCGACAGCACCTCGCCGATGCGGATCTCCAGCTCGCGACGGAACGCCAGGTTCGCCTGGTCAAGCTGGCGGCTGGCGATCATGATGCTCGAGTTGTTCACCAGCGTGCCGAAGTTCTGCAGCAACGGCTGGGTCGCCTGGATGCCCAGGCCCGAGTCGTAGGCCGGGTCCAGGCTGGAACTCGACGGCGACAAGTCGGTGCGTTGGTCAAAGGCCGCGATCTCCAGCAGCGTGCCGATGGGGAGGCGTTGCCCAAGGGCCGCCTCCGTCGTCATCGTGGTCACCTTCTGGGCGGAGACATTGTCGAAATCAAACGCACCGAGGTTCTCGCTTCGCTGCTTCGTTACTCTTGTCGCGAGGACCGGGTCGTAAATGCCGTACTGGATGAAGACCTCGCTCGCCGCGATGTCCCGGTCATCCATGCGCAGCCGCACGTCGAGGTTTTGGGCCACGGTCGCAAAGACCGCCTCGCGCACCGTCAACCTCAGCGGATCGCCCGAAAGGCCGCGCACCGGGTGAAAGACCGGCGGAACCATGACGCCCGATGGGGGGGGCGGGGGGGCCGCCGGATCAACGGCCGGCGCGGCCGTTGATCCGGGGCCCACTGCCGGCGCCGCAACCGGCGTCGCCGCCGGTGTGGCCACGGGTTCCGGTGCGGGCTGCGTTGCCGGGGGCGCGTCCTGCCCCCAAGCCGTCCCCCCCGCCATCAACCCCGCAAGCACCAACACCGTCGCGCCTCGCATGCCTTTTCGCACGTGACAATACCCCCTTGGAATAAACACGAACCGCGCTGTCCGGCGCTCAGCCGAGCACCTGAATCTCCACCGTCTTGCCCGCCGGATTCCGCACGAGAGCCACCGCCGGATACGTGCCCGACTGCAATGCCGCGACCAGGGCGTCCGCATCCCCGTCGAATGTCACCGACACGACCGATGTCGTGCCAAAGCGCTTGCGCTTGAACGCCTTCAGCCCCGGGTGCCGCCGCTGCAGGCCGTCGATCACCAGTTCCACCTGCCGCTCGCTCGCTCCCGAAACCATGATGTGGAAGTCCGCCTGGTCCTGCACCACCACCGGCCAATACTCGTTGAACGTCGCCAGCAACTCCGTCGCCGCCGACTGCGCCGCGCGCTCCAGCGCCAGGCGGCTCGCGTCGTCGCGGTTGGGCTGGCCCGCCGTCGCGACCGAGCGCGCGCTGAACAACACTTCCCCGCTGTCCACGCGCACCAGCTTCACATCCATCGTCGCGCGGAAAAAGTGGAAATTCTCCAGGTAGACCTTCCGCTCCTCCACGAACGTCGACTCCGCCGACCCCGTCACCAGCACCTCGACGCCCGCGCGCTGCGCCTCGATGCGCGCCCTCTCAAGGAACGCGGCGTCGCTCGTCAGGTCGACGGCCTGGTCCGGCGCCGGCAGGGGCGTGCGGTTGCGCCGCAGCCCGCGCGCGTTCACCGCGCTCGCCACGGCATCGCGCCCGATCCCCTCGTTGTTCCGCACGCCGTCGCGCGTCTCCGTCATGAAGGCCACGAAACGCGGGCGCGGCGCGGGGCGGTAGAGGAAGCGCTTCTCCTCCAGGTCCTTCACCATGTTCCCGAGATTCACGAACACGCTCAGCCGGAGGTGATGCTCCCCCGCGGAGAAGGACTCCTCCTCGACCTCGATCCCGTCCACGAAGCGATCGCCATAGTTGTTCAGGTACTTGAGGAGCAGGTCCTCCGCCAGCGTCAGTTGGTCCGTCAGGTAGATGCGCGCCACGCTGTCGAGCACCGCCCGTTGCCGTGCCGCCGCCAGCGCCTGCTCGCGGCTCGCATCCGACACGCGGATCTCCACCGAGACATGCTGCTCGTTGGACAGCGGGACCAGCCGCACGGTCTCAAGGTGGCTCGCCGCGGGGGCGATCCCCGGGGCGAGACCCGCGAGGACAATCAACAACAGTATCAGCCGGGAGAATCCGTGCATGATCTAAAAGCTCCGCGGGGGAGAATCGCGTTCCTCGGAACGCCAGGTAAGCAGGGCGCATGCCGCCCCTGTTAAGGCGGGATCTATTTCGTCGCGTAACGTCGCGGGTGTCAACGTCAAAGCCCCCCCGCAACGCCCGCCCTCCGGTGCCGCGCGAAGGCCGGAAAAAGCTCCCGCGACAGCGCATCGTGACGCCCCTGCATCTCCCCGTACAACCGGTGCCGCTCCCCATCGGGCAGGCAGCGCGTC
>CAYTRP010000200.1:0-2781 GCA_964440195.1 uncultured Candidatus Sumerlaeota bacterium | reverse complement strand
ATCGGCAGCGGATTGCTCTCGATCTCCAGCCGTACCCACTCGTCGGCCAGACGGCTCAGCCCTACCGCAGGGTCCTCCCGCCGCGCCAACATCCACCGCGCCTGAAGCGCCGCCCCCAAGGCGGCCCCCTCCGGCTCCGTCGTGCACACCACCGCCACCCCAAACACGTCGGCGCACAGTTGCCGCCAAACCGCGCTCTTCGAACCGCCCCCCGTCAGCCGCACCTCGGTCGCCCCCACCCCCAACTCGCGCAGCCGCCGGAATCCATAGTTCAGACCCAGCGTCGCCCCCTCCATCGCCGCCCGGCAAAAATGGCCCGCTGTCGCATTGCGCGCGTTCGATCCAAACCACACCCCCGTCCCGTCCGGCACGTCGGGCGTGCGTTCCCCCTCGAAATACGGAATCAGCATCAACCCGTCGGACCCCGGAGGCGTCGCAGCCACGGCCTCGTTCAGCCCCGCCGTCGTCAGCCCGAACATGCCACGCGCCAACTCCGTCGCCACCGTCACATTCATCGTGCAAAGCAGCGGGAGCCAATTTCCCGTGCTATCGCAAAACGCCGCGATTTCGCCCTTCGGGTCCACGACCGGTGCCACGCTAAAAGCGTAAATGGTCCCGGAAGTCCCCAAACTCACCGTCAACACCCCGGGCCTCACATTTCCCGTTCCGATGGCCCCCATCATGTTGTCCCCGCCCCCCGCCGAAACCGGGATGCCCGGACGCAATCCCCCAAGGGCGGCCGCAACCCCGGTCGTCAAGTCGCCAACTTTGTCGGAAGAATCTATCAAGTTAGGGAGCTTGTCGATTAGCCCGCTGTCTACTCCCGCCATCACCTCCTCCTGCCACACCCGCCTCCGGACATCGAGCAAACCCGTCCCCGACGCGTCACCACACTCCATCGCCGCCACGCCGGTCATCCACCAATTCAGATAATCGTGCGGCAGCAGCACCCGCCCCAGACGAGCAAACAACTCCGGATGGTGCTTCTTCATCCACAGGATCTTCGAGGCCGTGAACCCCGTCGGCAGCAGGTTCCCGGTCTTTTCCGCATAGGCCGCCGGGCCTCCCACGGCATCCATGATCTCGCCGCATTCCCCCGCCGTCGAGGTGTCGCACCACAACTTGGCCGGGCGCAACACCCCCCCGTCCGCCCCCAAGGGGACGAACCCGTGCTGCTGACCCGAAACCCCGATGGCCACCACCGATGACGGGTCCACGTTCCCCTCGGCCAAGGCCGCGCGGAAGGCCTCGCTCGCGGCCCGTGTCCATGTCTCCGGGTGTTGCTCCTTGTGCCCAAGGGGCAACCCCTCGACGAGACCATAGGCGGAGGCCCCGCGCCCCACGACCCGTCCATCCTCGGCCACCAGCAACACCTTGGTCGACTGCGTTCCGCTGTCGATACCGGCAAACACACGCATGGCTCGCGTCTCCCGCGCGTCGGGGTGGGTTACTCGGGTGTCGCGAAAAAGGGCCGGAGGCGCGGATGCGGCGGCTCGCCGGCTTGGGTCTCCTCCGCCGTCGTGGCCTCTTCCACCGCCTCCGGCACCTCCTCCCCGGGCTTGGGAGGGGGTGGGGGCTCTTCCTGGATCGCACGCCGCACGCGTTCGCCCAGGGGGTTCAACAGCGACGTGGTCGCCGTCACCACGACCCTCTGGATCTCCTCCGTCATGAACTTCTTGTCCATGCGCTTGTTCATCTTCGTCCCCCGCCCGCGCATCGTCCCGGCGAACAACTCCACCCCCGTCTCGCGGTTGGTAAACGACACATCCACCAGGTAGAATGGCCGGTCGTCCTCGAACGAAAACCGCACGTTGGAAAACCGCAGCAGGTATCCCTTGTCGTCCATCAGGGACTCGGGGAGGCTGTACAGATCCGCTGTCTTCTTCCCCTCCTCGGTGTTCAACTGGAAGAAATTCTTCTCCGAACTCAGGAACACGCCGCTAAACATGTTCCCGAAGCGCGCCACCGTCTCGTACTTGAGGGCCTCCCCGTAAAACACGCGGAAGCGCTTGGCCTCGAAGATCTCACTCATGTTGACCGTCATCTCCAGCTCGTCGATGTCGTCGGGATGGACGATCACCAGTGGCGCCGGGAAGCGGTACGAGGAGCTATAGGCCGCATGGGGGGCAAAGCGCACCGGCGTCTTGCACCCCGACAGCAGCATCGCCGCCATCAACAGCATCAAACCGGCAACGTGGAACCTCGCTCGCGCATCACGGCTCATGGCATCACGGCTCGCCCAACATGTCGATCACGCGAAAGCTTCCCGGCGGGCTCGGCCTCATCGTCGTCAACGTCAGCAAGTCGGCGAAGTCATACAACCCCGGGCTCGACTCCAGCACCTGCCCGCCCTTTCCCACGATGACGCTCCAAACCTGGCTCACGTTTGTCCCGCTCGACGTCTCGACCAACCCAAAGGTGCGCGAACCCCACGCCGAGGGATCATGCAGGATCCCCACCCGCAACTGCAACTGCTCGGCCACCGCCGCGCTCCGCTCGGGCGGGTCCACGGGGTTCACCAACAGGATCTCCACCTGGCGGTTCGCCAACTGCTGGCGATTGCGCGCGACCCACTCATACACCGGCCTGGCCTGCGGATCGTCGGTCCCCGGATAAAAGATCAACAACAGATCGCCCCGCGCCGTTGCCTCGCGCGTCGACACCATGTTGCCCAAGTGGTCCTGCAATAGCAGAACCGGCACCTTGTCGCCCAGCTTGAGCGGCGAGTTGCGCGGCTTGGCCTTCAGGTTCTGCGGCAACACGCCCTCGACCGGCGCGCCG
>CAYTRP010000199.1:0-6685 GCA_964440195.1 uncultured Candidatus Sumerlaeota bacterium | reverse complement strand
TAATATGTCCTACATACTGAACCCCTTTATCCGGGGTCAAGGTCGAAACGTGGAGCGGTGATGAAAAACTGTGCCACGCGAGTTCCACCTCCCCGAGGGGTGCAGTCACCAAGGGTTCCCAAGCCGCCGTACGGAATGAATGTGCACTCTTTACGGGATTTTTTGGCATTATCAAGGGATACGCCCCGGACGACGAGGAACCGCATGGACCCTATCCATGACCTCGCAATGGGGAACTTACCCCAAAAGATCCGCGTGATCGGGCGAGGGCCATAAATGTTGTAATGTCCGACTTTTTTAGACCCTTGTCCGACGTCGTCCATCCGAAATGAACGGCAACACATCGTCCGTTCCCTGGACCGACCCCGATCTGGTCCAAGGAGGATCGGGTGCACCCATCACCCTCCGAGTTCAATGAACAGTCCACCGGTCCCGCTGAGCGTGCGGCTCCGGCGGCAGCACCTCGCCGATGTGGAATGGAGAAAAGGGAATCGTCCCGTAACCGATCCGCTCAAACAGCACCCCATAGCAACCTTCATCGCTCACCGTGAAGCGGGCTTCAATGTGGAAATCGCCCGCGCCCACCCCGACGTTTCCCGAGATGACCGCCCCGAGCCCTCGGGCGGAAATCTCGCCCGGCCCCGGCGTCCAGGTTCCTTGGATGATGGCTTCGCCCGTCGGGACACCGTTCTCCACCAAGACCACGGTGGACTGCGCCCTTACGGGTGTCGACGGTGTCAGCAGCGCGCCAACCAAGATGCCCCATGCCGCAACGGAGGAGAGCATCCTCGAAATGGCAGTCGCCGGGATCATGCTCAAGGACTCGCGTCGCCAACGCGGTAGGATCGAATCGTCAGGTCCTTGCCCTCGACTTCCACCGAGTGCGAATGATCCACGTGCGTGTGGGCCACGCGAATCTCATCGCCATCCTTGGCCGCGAGAACCGCCCCCTCGATGGTCGGGTAAAAGGCTGGGACCAGAATCACCCCGGGCGGCGCCGTTGACACAAAGGCCGGCTCGGAATCGTGCGAGCGACCGCCGCCGGAGAGCGTGCGAAGCCGATAGTAATACCCCGACATCGGAACCACCGAGTCGTCCTCCCACGAGGTCGCACTCCCCACTGCAAACTTCACCGCGACAGCCGTTCCGGGCTGACCCGCCTCGTAGCGCAGGATCTCGTAACCCAGGGCGCCGGGCACGGCGTCCCACATGACAACCGCGCCAACACCTTCCGTGTAATCCGCCATGACTCCCTTGGGGGGCAGCGTCGCCGCAGGTATCGATTCCGCGCCATTCGAAAGCCAGTCGAGGCTCATGCGTTCAAATACAAACGCCTCATAGCGGCTCGCCGTTCCCCATTCATACATGCAGCCGACGAGGAAGTCTTCCGTGATCACCGTCGAGGAATAGGCCGACCATCCTGCATGCAACTCGCGGTTGTGTGCCCACGTTTCTCCTTCATCCAGGCTGACGCGAACGGTCATCTTTGTGCGCGAGTTCGCCGAGTCGTCTGTCCCATTCGCCGGATTGGAGAAAATAACCCGGTCGACATCCTGCTCGGTTTCCGACGTGTAGCGCAGGAAGCTCCCCTGCACCCCCGAGGACGGCAGGGCAAAGTCGTGCGTGACGGCATCCCATGTCACCCCACGATTCGTGCTGCGCGAGACAGCCCGGAAGAGTGGGCGGCTCCCCACGCGCCGCATGTTCATCATGAGACGCCCGTCGGACAGCTCCACCACCTGAGCCTCGCTGACGTTGTTGCCCGACATCCCGCCCGGCAACTGCCACGTTTGGCCATGATCATCGCTGTGAAAGACGAACGAAAAGGCCGAGCCTGCCGCACCGGTGTTTCGTGTCGAAGGGACGATCAGCCGCCCCTGGCTGTCCTGGATGCTGACGCCCGGCCCGGTGGCATACCATCGCCAATTCGGGAGCTTCACGCTCTCGGTGATTTCGTAGGGGTTGGTCCACGTCTCCCCATGGTCGTCGCTGTAACATACCCAGACCGTTCGCCCGCCCACGCTCGTTCCATTTTGAATCTCTGCCTGGGAATCCTCGCCAAGGTTGCGCGTGTTGATCATCCAGACGCGGCCCGTGTCGCGATCCAGCACAGGACACGGATTTCCGGCGGTGTTTGGCCCGTTGTCCCAGACCGTGTTGATTGGTCCCCACGTCATCCCGCTGTCCAGGCTGCGGCGCACGACCGTGTCGATGTTGCCCGTGTCGCTGCAGCTTCCGCTGCGAGCCTCGGCGAAGGCCAGCAGGGAACCATCGCTCGCGCGCAGGATCGCGGGAATCCGGAAGCAATAATACCCCATGTTCCCACCAGCGAATGTGCTGACATAGGGCACCGACACCTTGGGCGGCAGGGGATGCGCGCCAATGATCTCGGCAATATCCTCCGCGCCGAGCGCCACATCGTAGATCCCGACTTCATCAATCATCCCGTTGAATACACGCGGGAGGGCGGTATTGTTGTCCCGGCCCAGCCGCAGCGACGTCACCGCCGGTGTTGCTGCTGCAAAACTCGCCAGCAGTTCGCCATCGACATAAGCGCGGGCAGTGGAACCGTCTCGCACGAGCACCACATGGTGCCAGCCGGGATCCCAGGCAAACGGCACGTATCTCTCGGAACTGCCGACTCTGAATTGCAGGTTCCCCGCATTGCCACGCTCCGCGCTGATCGCCACGCCCGTCGCCCCCGCATCGCCCGCGCCAAAAATCGTGCGCAACCGGCTGCCACCGGTCGTCTGGTTGTTCTGACGAAACCAGAGGGACACGCTCCATGCCGTCCCCGTCAGCAGGTTCTCGGCACCCGGCACCGAGGCATAAGCGCTTCCGCCGGGATTGCGCAGGGCATTGCCGCGATAGGAAGCTTCCGAGATCACGGAGCCACTGAATGTTCCCGGATAAGTGCCGCCTTCATCCGTGAAGCCCGTCGCGGAGACCGGCTCGTCGAACGACCAAAGCGCCACGGGATCCGGCGCGGCCGGAGCCGGGAGGGCACCCGTCATCATCGCCCCGGCAACGAGGCAGCACGTCGTCATGGCACCACGCATCCGCCAACTGCGGTTGGGAGAAGTCATCCGTGCGTTCCTTCGGCGAGATGGTGTGTTCATCAGGGCGGGTTGACAATCATCTCCGCCAGCGCTTCCACGTCCTGCTCATTCACGCTTCCATCATCGTTGATGTCGCCGAGTTCCCCCGAAGGGGGACTGCCGGCTTCCACCAGGCCCGCGAGCACCGTCACATCGGCAACGTTCACCAGCCCATCGCCGTTGATGTCGCCCAGGGTGGGAGGAACATTCACCCCGGCCACTTCGAACGCGCCCAAGTCCGGCAAGGATCCCGCAGGATTCGGGCGCGTGAATCCATCGAAATCCATCTGAATGCCAAGATCCTGTCCAACGCCTGCGGCGGGTGACTCCGGTTCCAGATGGAAGTCTCCGCCATCGCGATCAACGAACATCGGAGACACGCCGGTGATCTCCTGGCCGCTCAAGGTGGCACCACCACTCCCCGTCGCCGTTGTTGTCGTGTTGAACAGGTTGATCCCGCTGGCGACGCTCCCCGTGCCGGTATTGGCGATCGCCGCTCCCGCGCCATCAATGATGCTGTTCAGGATCGTCAGGACACTCCCGGCTCCACCACGCCAAAGAACGCCCGAGTGGGCGGCATTCCCGATCGCGATCGTGCAATGCTCCAGGAGCGCGGTGCCGCGGCGTGTCGTCTCCGGCAGGGCATTCAAGGCCGCGGTGTCCGCAAACGCGCCGGCTGAACGCAGGTCAAAGATCGAATTCGTGACGCGCAGATTCCAACTGCTGGAGGCATGCGCCGCCGTCTCGACGCCACCCATCACCAGAGCCGCCCGGGCCCCACCGGAAAGTTCAAAGCGAACACGATCAATGGTCACGGAGTAGTTCGTGGCAAGCGAGGGGCTCGTGTTATGAAACGCATACAGGCGAACGGGGGTATTCAATGCCCACTCCAGGGTCGAATCGGCCAGGCTCAACTCATGATCCCCCGCCCCCACCCGGTACTCGATCGGCCAGGAGGAATTGCCCGAAAAGTGCGTGTTGGTGATCGTGAGCCGTGTGGTGCCTTGCGTGCTCCGAGTCAGAATCCCCCTCCCATTCCCTTCAAAGCGGCTGTTGGCGACATTGATCGTGACATTGGATTCGGGAGTTGACGTCGAGGGCGACTGACCCATGGGCCCGGTATCGATGGCTGCGGTGTCGGTCTGCGTGGTCCCCGCGAATCGGCAATCCGCGACGTTCAACGTCGATCCGCTCCCCACGACGATCATGCTGCCATCCGGGCAACCAAGTTCGGAGAATCCTTCAAGCGTCAGCGTCGCGTTCTTCAACCGAATCGCGAAGCCGGCATTCGGACCGGTGTCTGTAACTGCCACCCAGGATGCTCCCGCCTCTGGAATGACATAATCCCCCTCACCCTCGACTGCGACCACCAGCCCTCCAACTCCCACGAACAGCCCGGTGAAGAGAAGCACTCGACGGCAGGGCCACGAGGAACTGCGACGGTATCCAGTAAACATGGTCTCCCCGAAGCGGGTGGCGTTGCGACTTAATATGTCCTACATACTGAAGCCCTTTATCCCGCGTCAAGGCGGAAATCCGCCGGTCTCGCGCAGCGGATTGACAAACTTCCGTGCGTGCCGATTCGCGGGGAGGGGCTTGGCAAAACGCAAGTTTTCCCCACAACTTCACGGCATTTGGCCCATCGCAGGGGCCGTCGGGCCTCCACCCGCATTCTCCCATGCTCCCAGCCTGGTTACGGTCTGCACCATGGCACAGCCTCGCACTTTCCGTCTCCACCCGTAAACATGTCCGACTTTTCGGACCCAGCGTCGGGCGATCCGCTCCATCACCCCGGGACCCGGCTCCGGCCAGACGCGACTAAGTAGCCCTCTCGGACACGCATTCCCTTCTCCCAACTGCTGACACGATGACACAGGATAACCCCCGTCGGATAGCGATCCAGCACCCGTCCGGAAATGAGGTCCTCTTCCGCAACCGTGACGCGGAGCAGCGGCACCTTCTTCTCCCGTGCCATCTCGTAAATGGAGTCCATGTCGTTCAACTCCGGTTGCCCAAGATCCAACGACCGGATGCTCGGCACCCCGAGAAATGCTTCCGCGTGCCCGCCAAGTTTCCCGCAGCAATGGATCCCCCCTCCACCAAGGGCCGAGAGCACCGTCTCGTCGTGCGGTGCAACCTGCTCGCGATACATCCGGGGGGACATCATCAACACGGAATCGTCCCGCAGCAGGATGTTTCCAAGGACAGGAACCGCGTGTTGGTGCGAGAATCCTTCAGGACCGTCGCCGACAAACGTCGCCAATCGTCTGGCCATGGCAACTTGCGTCCGCGCCATCGCCGCAAGCGCCCTGTCGGCCAGATCCTCGGCATCCACCAACTCGGCGTAAAGATCGCTTCCCACGATCAACTCAAGGTTGTCGAACGGCCCCTGCAAGTCCGGCAGCACCACGCGCACCAGATCGCCAAGTGGCGGGAACTCGTCCAGTATTTCGCGATAGCTCTCCATTGTTTCAACAACTCGCGGCGCCCAACCGCGCGACAAGTCTTCCGGATCCTGGTCGAGAACCGCCTCCAAGCCGATCGTCTTGCCTTCCTCGTGCACAATCCATGGGGGATTGTCTCCCACCTGCCGCACCGGCGCTCCGTACATGGATGCGACGACAACCGTCCCAAAGTTCGCACGCACCGTGCACGGCAGATCGTCGCCCAACTCTCCCCATCGCGCCACGCACGTTCCAAATGCATGGACCAGCTCATTGAAGAGCATCTTCTCGATGTCTTGATAGACTTCGGCCACGGGAAACGGCCGGAAATCGCCCGTCGGCGGCTCCGCCGCGCAGATCACCAGCGGAACCCGATCCACCGGCTCCCAGCGCAGGGCCTGCGCGGCCCGCTTGTCTGCTTCCGCCAACCGCTTTCCATCCAGCCGTTCGGCAAGTTGATGGAGAAGCATCGTCAGTCGAGGATTCACGGTCGGCTCTCCTCACGGGGAGCAACGCGTCGGCCGGCATCCCCGAAATATGTCCGACATAACGATCCCCATCCCCGTGGGCAAGCCCATCCGCACCGGTCCCAATGCGATACCCCGCGCGCAACGGGAACACCATGACAGCATCAGTCACCCCCGAAGGGCGTTCCCGGACGTATCCGGACGCCTCCTCGGGGGTGCCTGCAAATCCCAACAACTGCCCGGAAACCCTTCGGTCTCCACGGAGGACTCGCCGTCAGTACTTCTCCTCCACGAACTTGCGCTTCAGCAGCGTCGCCTGGTCATCGTACTCATGCTTCATCGATCGCTTGGGAAGCTTTACCTTCTCAACGGCGACCTTCTTGTAGGGAATCAGTTCGAGGATGTGACTCAGGCAATTCAACCGCGCCTTCTTCTTGTCGTCCGACCGCAGAACGTGCCACGGCGCGCACTCGGTGTCGGTGGCGTCCAGCATCATGTCGCGCGCCCGGGAGTACTCAAACCACTTCTCGCGCGACGGCAGGTCCATTGGGCTCAGCTTCCACTGCCGCAAGGGGTCATCGATGCGCGCTTCAAAACGGCGCTTCTGCTCCTCGTCGCAAACCTCCAGCCAAACCTTGATGAGCTGGATTCCGCCATCGACGACGTAACTCTCGAA
>CAYTRP010000198.1:2717-6733 GCA_964440195.1 uncultured Candidatus Sumerlaeota bacterium | reverse complement strand
GGACTGGCGCCGCGCAAGGGAGATGCGATCCAGGTCGCCGCCGTCGGTCCCCTCGAACTGGAGGTCGATCAGCCGGTACTTCTCGAAGGGGTTTCCGATGTAGTTCGGGTCGTCCTGCGCCTTGGGATCGTTGGAATCGCGGGGGCCATAGCGCCGCTCGAAATCCCGCCAGGTGTTGTTTTCCTCCGCGTCGATCAGGGCCTGCTGATACTGCTCGATCATCTCGCGGGCGGTTACGTTGTAGGTGTCCTCGTCCTTGTAGGTCACGTTCGCGAAATCCTTGGAAACCGCGTCGAAGACGTATCGCCCGCGCTGCAGGAGAAGAACCTCGCGGTTCGAGTTCTCGTACGTCCTCAGGCCCGTGCGAAACACCGCAAGCACGGCAATGGAGATCAGGCCGATCAGCGTGACGGCCAGCATCACCTCCAGGAGCGTGAACCCCCGCGCGTTCGGCCGGCTTGTTTCGACGTGGCGTCCCATCAAGGCAAGGTCCTAGAACAACTGGTTGTTCTGAATGGTGGCGTCGGAGTAGAGCGACGCGCTCAGGAGAAAGGTGTTGATGATGAGGGGTGTCCGCCGGCGCCTGCCATCGTCGTACTGGATCTTCAGTTCCATCGTGTAGAGGGGCTCCGCCTCCTGAAGTGGGTTGTTGCTCTTCTGCTCGTACTTGACTTCCTTCTCGTCGATCCTGCGCTCCCATGACCACACGGCAAAGGCCTCCCCGAACCGGGGGTCGTCCTTGAAGGAACCACTGAGCCGCCCGGGAACGGGGGGCTCGATCTCCAGGTCATCCATGAGCGTCTCCGCCATCAACGTGGCGATCGTCAGGATCCGGTTCTCGCGAATGGCATTCATCCCCATGATGTAGGCCCTGAGCGCGGCCCCCATCGTGACCGCCAGGATCAGCAGCGACAAGGTCACCTCAAGCAGCACGAAAGCCGCGCGCGACCCTCGGGGCAGGGATCGGCGCCCGGTCACTTTCTTCCTCCGCCCGCGGGAGCGATTTCCCGCTGGGGGCCGCCAGTCTCCACCTGCTTGCGCTCATTCTCGCGCACGACGCGCCCCATGATGCGCGCGGCGGCATCCGCATAGGCCGAGGCGCGCTCGTCGGCGGTTCTCTCCACGGCATAGAATCGCGGCTTTCCCTCCTCGCCGGGGAGTGGCGCGGCGAGCGTCGAGGGCTCCGCGCCGGCAAACTTCGACGGATCGCCCCCCGCCAGCACCACGCGATCCGAGAAATTCATGGGGTCGCCCAAGTCCGCCGAGGCCATCCCTGTCGCGCGCTCGATATGGATCGTCAGGCGGCGGTCGCGCTTGTTCTTGAGGATGACGGTCCCGCCCGTGCTCGATCCGTTCGGAAGGAACTTCACGACGAGTTCATCACCCCTTGCCGTTGAACCGTCGTAGAGGAACTCCGCGAAGCGGACCCGCGAGTGAAGAACCTGCGGCTGTTCCCACGTGGAGAGGCGCTCCCGGCCGTGGCGGCCCCTGACGGGTTCACCGGTCTCCGGGAGCACCATCCGCCATGTGTTGGCGCTCATCGAGAATACCAGGCGTGTCTCGGCGTTCATGCTGATCGCATTCTGCCGGGCCATCGCGGCCATCCGCGCAATGTCCCGTCCCGCCGTGGACAGGGCCGCGCGGTCGCCCGACCCGGTCATCCTCGGCAATGTCAGCGCGAGCAACGATCCCAGGATCACCACCACGAACATCAGCTCGATCATCGACAACCCGCGGCGTGTCCTCATCATCCACCTCCCCCCGAGGGATCCAGGCTGAAGATCGGCAGCAGCATCGCGATCACGATGAAGCCCACGATGATGGCCATGACGATGATGATCGCCGGCTCGATCAGCGAGGTGATGGTCTTCAATCGCCGGTCCACCTCGATCTCGCAGGATTGGCTGATGCGCAGCAGCACGTTGTCCAACTGGCCCGTTTCCTCGCCGACGGCCATCATGTTGACCGCCACGGGCGGAAAGATCTGGCTCCGCTTCAGCGGGGCCGCCACGCCCGCCCCCTGCGTGATCTCCTCGATGACGGCATCCACCTCGGAACGCGTGATCGAATTGCTCACCACCTCCTTGGTGATGTTCAGCGCCACCAGGATCGACACGCCGTTTTTCAGCAGCGATCCCAGCGTGCGGCTGAAGCGCGCCACCTCTCGCTTGGCAACCAGGTCCCCGAAAACGGGGATCTTCAACTGCCACCGATCCCATGCTGCCCGCCCATTCGCCGTCGCCTTCCACTGCCAGAAGCCGACCGCGCCCGCGATCGCGAATCCGATGATCACGAACCAGTAGTTCGAAATGAAGTCGCTGATTTCAATCAGCAACTGCGTGATGGGCGGGAGCGTCTGGTCCAGCTCGCGGAACGTCCCGACGATCTTCGGGATCACGTAGATGAACATCACCGCCACCGCCACCGAGCACGCCCCGATCATCACCATCGGATAGGCCAACGCCGACCACACGCGCCCGCGCAACTCCTCCTCGGCCTCGCTGTAATCCGCCAGCTTCTTCAGGACTTCGTCCAGGTTTCCACCCGCCTCGCCCGAGCGCACCATCGCGATGTAGAGTTTCGAAAACTGCTTGGGATGGTGCGACAGCGCGTCCGCGAACGTCGCCCCGCCCTGCACCTCCCCATTGATGTCCGTGATGATCTGGCGGAACTGCTCGTTCACCGTCTGCTTTTGCAGGATCGTCAGCGCCTTCACAAGCGCGACGCCCGCGCCCAGCAGGTCGGACATTTGGCGATTGAAGGAGGCCACATCCGCCACCCGGATGCCGCGCCGCGCCGAGAGGGCGGCAAGAAAGGACTGCGAGGCCTTCTTGGCCTCCGGCTTGTCTGGCGTCTTCGACTTTGCAGGGGCGGCCCCCTTCATTCCAGCCACCCGCGGCATTGCCACGCTCACGCGCGCGGTTGCCGTATTCACCGTTCCGGCTGACTTGTGCTGATGCGACTTGACCGAGGGGGCCGAGGCCGCCGCGGGCGCGCCGTTGGCGCTGCCATTTCCCGCAACGATCGAGACGGGGAAATACCCCATTGACTGCAAGCGCGCCACAACGGCCGCGCGGCCGTCCGCATCAATCGTTCCCTGGACCGTCGCTCCCTTGCGATCCTTGGCCTTGTAGGTGAAAGGTGGCATGCCGTTTCAGGTCCTGTGTCAGGTGGGGGCAGTCCCGTTTGACTCCGCGGCTTCTTCCTTCATCTCCGCCATCTCGTTCAGGTCTTCCTTGCTGAACTCGTCCTCCATCGTCACGCGCAGCACCTCCTCGATGGTCGTCGCGCCCTTCTTGATCTTGTCCCATCCGTCCCAGCGAATCGGACGCATCCCCTGCTTCATGGCCAGCGACTTGATCTGGTTGGCCGACGCGCCATCCACGACGATGCGGCGCAAGTCCTCGGTCATCTTGAACATCTCGTGCAGCGCCGTCCGCCCGCGGAAGCCGGTGTAGCGGCACGTCTCGCATCCGACGGGCCGATAGAACTTTATCTCGCGCACGTCCTCGCGCAGGACGTTCACCTGCCGCAGGAGGGCCTCCTCCGGCTTGTACGCCGACTTGCACTCGTTGCAAAGCACGCGAACAAGTCGCTGGGCGAGAATCCCTTCCACCGACGACGCGATCAGGAATGGCTCCACGCCCATGTCCTCCAGGCGCGTGACGGCGCCCGGGGCATCGTTCGTGTGCAGCGTCGAGAACACCAGGTGGCCCGTCAGCGCGGTCTGAATCGTGATCTTGGCGGTCTCGGGGTCGCGGGTTTCACCCACCATGATGACGTCCGGGTCCTGGCGCAGGATCGTGCGCAGCACGCGGGCGAACGTCAGGTCGATGGCCGGTGCGACCTGGATCTGCGTCACGCCCGGGATGCGATACTCGATCGGGTCCTCGATCGTGATGATCTTCAATTCGGGCCCGTTGATTTCCGAGAGCGCCGCGTAGAGGGTCGTCGACTTGCCCGATCCCGTCGGCCCCGTGATCAGGATGATCCCGTGGGGCTTCTTGATCAGGTCG
>CAYTRP010000198.1:0-2707 GCA_964440195.1 uncultured Candidatus Sumerlaeota bacterium | reverse complement strand
ATCACCTTGTGGTATTCCGAGAACCCCAGGCGGTCGAGCGTGCACAACTCGCTGTCGCGCGACAGGATGCGGATGGCGCTCGACTCGCCGTAGGGCGTCGGCACGGTCGAGACGCGCAGGTCGTACTCCTTCCCCTGCATCATGATCTTGATCTTGCCGTCCTGCGGCAGGCGCCGCTCGGCGATGTTGAGGTCCGCCATGATCTTGATGCGGCTGATGATCGCCTGCTGGTATCGCTTGATCGCGGGCGGGATCGGCGCCTCGTAGAGCATGCCGTCGATGCGGTACCGGATGCGCAGATCCTTGTCCAATGGCTCGACGTGGATGTCCGTCGCCCGGTCGCGAAAGGCCTCCTGGATGATCTGGTTCACGAAGCGGACGATCGAGGCATCCTCGGCCGCCAACTCGTCGTCGATCTCGATGTTGTCGTTCATCGAGAGATCGTCCAGCTTGCCCGAAGCCTCGCGCTCCTCCTCCAGGCCCATCATCGTCGCGCCCCCGATGCCGTACAACCGGTTGCGCGCCTTGTCGATTTCCTCGCCCGAGGCGACGATGGGTTCCACCTCGACATTCAGCAGCCGCCGCAACTCATCGAACGTGTGCATGTCCAGGGGATCTTCGATCGCCACCCTCAGGACGCCGTCCTCCAACTCCAGCGGAATGATCGAGTAATGCTCGGCCACCTTGGCCGGCACCAATCGCAGCAGTTCCACGTCCGGCTGGGCATTCGTCAGCCTTCGATACGGCACCCCCAGTGAGTCCGCAAGGGCCTCCAGAACGTCATCGGCGTCGCAGAAACCCATCCGGACCAATGTCCGGTTCAACTCCTCGCCCGCCTTGCGGCTTTCGCGCACGGCGGAGTCCAACGTGTCGGGGTCCAGCAGACCCTTCTCCACGAGGATCGCGCCCAATTGTTTCTTTGTCGCTCGGATCATTCGAATTCTCGCTCGGGGATGAACGGGGTCACCGCCCCGCCGCCAATCTCATCAGCATGCTACGGACCCGACTCCAACTCCTTCAATGAAAACCCTCGTTCCCCCAAGAACAAGGACTTACCACTTTCTCCGTGGTTTGCCACTCCACCCCGCCAGCACCAAAAAGGACACAGCGAAGGCCATAATTGTCCACCGTTGCCGCCAGAGACGGGTCGCAAGGCGCTCCATGCCCGTCAAGTATTCTGGCTGGACATACTCTCCGCCGACCGGTCCCATCAGAACCCCTTCCCCCGGCCACGACCAGTACAACTCAATCAGCCCCGGCTCCGATTCGGGGGCCGTCAGTTCCACCTCCAGCAGCCGCAACCCACTCGATGGCTGCCGAAAGGAGCCGGAGAAAAGGTGTCGCTGAAGGCCCTTTTCGGCACCCTCGACGACCACATCTCCATCAATGGTCACTTGGAAAACGCCCTGAACTCTTCCCAATATCTTGTAGTCCCCGTGGGGAGCCAAATCAAGGAGCGCCGCGAACCGGACCGTGCTCCCCGCCGGAATATGCGCCAGGCGGGCGAAGCGCATCCGCTCTCCACTCTCCAACTCCAACCCCCGCTCGCCCCTCAGGAACCCCGCAGCCCCCACCGCCAGCACCAGGACCGCCACGGCAACCCAAGGGAGTCGGTGCTCCCGAAGGCCGAGCAGGTCCGCCAGTCGCGCGGGCGTTCGCCGAAGCAGGGCGCGGTTCTCCATCGCCAAGCCCACGCCGCACGGCACCAAAAGGAGCACTCCAAAGATCACGGCCAGCAGCCCGTCCGCCGCCAGCGGGCCACTCCCTGCCCACCACCGAAGGATCATCGGGTACCAGGCGCCTTCGGAGGCAAGAAGTCCCACCCAGGTTGCCAAGCCAAACTGGGGCTCGAACAACCAGCGGCTCTCCACCTGATGAAAGTTCCAGACTGTCCGGTAAGCATCCGGCGCATGAAAAAGCGAATGCATGGCATTGATGACGAAGCTCCAGGCAAAGAGCGCCAGTGCCGTCAGCCGCACCGGCAAATGACCGGACAGCAGCAGGTCCCGGACACCCAGGACGACAGAAGGCAGGGCCACGATGATGGCGGGCAGCACGAATCGCGGGCCGACCGTCCAGCCCCCATGCCACGTCCAAAAGGTCGCGTGCATGACGACCGAGACAATCAGCCCACCCAATGACAGCATCCTCCAGCCTGCCTCCATCCTGCTTTCCCCCGCCCGGGGAACCAATAGGACACCAACCAGTGGCCAGAAGACCAGCAGCCCCCTTTCCGGCGAAAAGACCAAGCCGTGAAGCCCGGTCGCCAAGGGCGCGACGAATTCCTGTCCCTCGTAGCCATGGGCGAAGGGACTCCCACGCAGCACCGCGTTTTGACCCGCGCGCACTGCCAATCCGATTCCCGTGCCAAGGAGGGTCATGGCAATATCGCGGGGTTGTCTGCGCTCCCCAAATCCCCAGGCCATGACCAGCAGGAGCAGGGGGAGCGCCGAGGGACGGGCCATGATCGCGAAGGCCGCGCCCGCCAAAGACAAGACTCCCCAAGCACTTCGACCCTCCCTGCGCGCCAGCATGATCCCCGCCGCGGCGGCAAGGACACCGGCTCCCGCCGGCAAGTCGCTGTAAAACCGAAGAGCCAAAGGAAGGACCGGGCTGGAAACCACCACCGCGAGCAGGAACAGCGGGAGGCCGCGCATTCCCGCGCCACGCATCCCCCGGGCCACCAGGGCCACCAAGTATACCACCA
>CAYTRP010000197.1:4738-6774 GCA_964440195.1 uncultured Candidatus Sumerlaeota bacterium | reverse complement strand
GCTCCAGATCAGGGTGCGAACCCCCGGCGGCGAGGTCGGCTACATCCCGAAGCGCCAGGTCCAAAGCGCGCCCCCCGCCCCACCGAATCGAAACATCGGCGGCCTGATCCGCGAAGACCGCAGCGCCACGGAACTCCGCACCGCCGCCTCCATGCGAGGACTCTCCGAGGAAGCCAAGGACCTCGCCCGCAGCGAGGGCATCGGCGAGGAGGCCATCCGCTCCGTCGAGGACTTCGAGAAGTTTGCGCTCTCCATCACCGACACCGACGTCGACCAATTCCGCACCCAGGGAGGTCTCAATCCTTGATCCCGCGCACCCTCCTCGCCGCCATCCTCGTCCTGGGCACCGCCGCCTGCGCCACCGACGGCGCCAATGGACAGCGCGGTGCCCTGCCCGCGGCAACCACCTCCCAAATCGGCGAACTCGTCCGCCAGGGAGTTCTTCTTGGCGAGAAGGACCCCGAGAAGGCCGACCAGTACGGCCGTCTCGCCCAGCAACTCGCCGGATCCCTCACCCCCAGCGAGCAGATGACGCTCGAGACCGAACGATCCCTCGGCAGCGGCGTCGCCATCCGCGCCATCGACCAAATCGGGCCCCTGCACCCCTCGCAAGACTTGCAGCGCTATGTGAACCTCGTCGGTCGCGGCATTTCACGCCACTCCGTCCGCCCCAACATCCCCTTCACGTTTGGCGTCCTCGTCAATGACGCCCCCAACGCCTTTGCCGGCCCGGGCGGCTATGTCTTCATCACCACGGGTGCCCTCTCGCTCATGCAGGACGAATCGCAACTCGCGGGCGTTTTGGCACACGAGATCGCCCACGTCACCGAGCGCCACATGCTCAAGACCTATCGCCGCGATCAGTTCCTCGACGCCGTCCTGCGCGGGGCCTCGGCCATGAGCGACAGCGCCGCCGGGTACGCCGGCCTCATCAATCAATCCACCGACACCCTCTTCAACAAGGGCCTCGACAGCAACTTCGAGTTCGACGCCGACACCGTGGGCCTCGAACTCGCCGCCCTTGCCGGTTACGACCCGCGCGGACTCCCCGAGTTCCTGCGCGCCATGAACACGCGCTCCACCAACCGCTCCGGCGGCTGGCTCGGCACCCATCCGCCCACCACCACGCGCATCTCCCGCCTCGAATCGCGCCTGGCCACCGACCTCGTCGGCATCCGGGGCGCCCGCAACCCGGACCGCTTCCAGGCCGCCATGCGCGACCTCGCCATGAAGCCCGCCGTGACCGCGCCCGCGCCTGCCGCCTCCAGTTGATTTCGAGGATCCCCGCCACCGGGGAAAACGGCCACCCGTCCGTTATCTGATCTCTTGCCGCCTCCCGGCTTCCTGATGTCTTCTTTCGCCCGGACCACTCTCCGGGCGATTTTCCATACCAATGGGACTTCCAACAGCACCCCATGGCCGACAAGGACGCCACCGTCACGATCCCGCCGCGCAAGCGCCGCTGGCGCCGCCGCCTGCTTTGGCTGGTGGCGGCGGCGCTCCTGCTTCTTGCCGTCCTCGTCCTGGCCGCGCCGGCCCTTCTCGCCTCGCGGCCCGGCCTGCGCCTCGTCTCCTCCCAGGCATCCTCCTACCTGGGCCGCGAAGTCACCCTCGAAGGCCTCCGCTTCGGGTGGATCACTCCGCTAAGCCTTTCAAAAATCGAAATCCCGGGCAAGGAATCCGAAGCCGGGCAGTCCCTCCTGCACATCGAGGAGGTCGCCGTCCCGATCACCCTCTGGCAGGTCCTGCGCGGCGCCCCCTTCGACCTCAAGGACGTCCGCGTCGCGCGCCTGGAGGCCAACGCCGTCCGGCGCGCCGACGGCACGTGGAACTTCGACGAACTCCTCGCCGCCTTCGCATCCGGCGAGACGCCTCCCCCCACGGCCGAAGCTCCCGCGCCACCCTTCGTCATCCCGCTCTCGCGGCTCTCCGCGCGCATCGATGGCATCGCCCTGCGGGTCGTCGATCTCGCGTCCGGCCTCGACGCCGGATGGACGGGGGGACGCGTCGATGTGTTGTGGAACGGCGGCCAGCAG
>CAYTRP010000197.1:0-4728 GCA_964440195.1 uncultured Candidatus Sumerlaeota bacterium | reverse complement strand
CGATGTCACGGGCGCGTTGGAGGTGGGCAAGGCCACGCTGCCGTGGAAGCTCCGCGCCAAGGCGGAGCACTTCGCCGACGCCACCAACACCCTGACGCCGGAATCACTCGTCCTCACCGCCTCCACCGGCGGCATGATGCACGAGGGCCAGGTGGCCGATGGCGGCATCTTCGTCCATGGCGGTCCGGGCCTTCGGGACGGGCAAAGCATCGCACGCCTCGTCCTGCCGATCGAATCGCTCGCGCGTCTCGTGCGCGAGTCCGAACTGCCCGGCGTCGAACTCGTTCCGCCCGCACGGGGTGTCGTGGTCCTGCGTCTCGCGGCACAGCCGGAAGACGGCCTCGAACAATGGCGATTCGAAGGCGTGGCGAGCGCCGACGGCTTACGCGCCGAGATCGACGGCTACGAGGATCTCCCGGACATTGAATCCACCTGGCAAATCGAGGGCCTCTTTGACCTCGCCGCAAGCACCCTCGCCGAGACCGCCGTCTTCGGCCATGTCCTTGGATTCGAAACGCGCCTCTCGGTGGACGAGCTTGCCTTCGACAACTACTCAAGGCCTGTGGGCCTCGCCGTGGCGGCAACCCTCGACCTCGCCGAGGCCACGCGCGCCCTTGCCGCCACGGCAGGCGGAGATCCCGCCGTTCCCGATCCTTTGACCGGGCGCCTGGGCTTCCACGCAACCGCGACAACCATCGCTCCAGGGAACATCGCCGCCGACTGGACATTCGACTTTCAGCCCGGCACTCTCGCCACCCTCGAACCGTTTGCCCCCTGGCCCGGGCAACTCGGCCCGGCACCGCGCGATCTGTCGCCTCTCGCCTATTCTCTGCGCGGCACCATCCACCACGACGTGACGCAGGAATCCACCCGGTGGACCTTCGAACAAACTTCGGGAGATCTCGCCGCCGAGGTCACCGGCGCGGGCGAGTACAACAGTCGCACCGGCACGGGGAACGCCACCCTGCGCAAGGTTGTCGAACTGGGCGAGGTCAGCGCCGCCTTTGGCGACGTCCTCGACCGCGCCGCCGGCCTGCGGGACCTCACGGGTCGCGTCGTCTTCGAAACCGAATCCGGGATCGCCAACTCCGTGACCTTCCTCACCAAGGGCCAATTCCTCGTCGATGACCTCGGCCTCTCCGCTCCTTCCCTCGGAGCCGCCATCGACGGCGAACGCGTCCTCCTCGAATGGGATGCCGAAGTCCAACTCCCCGACGCCGCCGCCACCATTCATCGCCTCTCCCTCGAAACCGCACCGCTGCGCATCGTCGCCTCCGGCCTTCTTTCCCCCGGCGAAGTGGACTTCGAATCCGAAAGCACCTTTGACTTCGACGCCCTTGCCGAGCGCGGCCTCCTCCCCGTTGACTTCGAGGCCGCCGGCACCGCCAGTCTCCAACTCACCAGCAAAGGCAGCCCCAACGAGGTCCTCGACATCGACGTCGCCCTCGACCTGGACGAGGCCTTTCAATATCATCAGGAACACGTCGCACAATTCGCCGACTCCGCGGCCCTGCGTATGAGCACATCCCTCCGCCCGCGCGAGGAACCCCTGCGGTTCATCGCGCTCGACGTCACGGAACTCTCCCTCGGCGAGGGTTTTCTTGGCACTCTTTCCATCGAATGGATCGACGGCAACATTCTCTCGGGCGTTGTCTCCCTAGAGGGCGCGCTCGCGCCGCTGCTTGCCATTCCCGACCCCGAACTCCTTGCCGCCTCGGGAATCATGCTCCTCGCCGAAGGCGACACTCTCCTCCGCTCCACCTTCACCGGTGCCCTTGCTCGCGACGAAGCCCTCGGCTGGCAACCCATCGGCGAGTGGATCATCGATGGCGACGTCGCCATGGATGTGTCGTATGCCGAGTGGGACGCGGACTTTGGCGGCGGCCTTCTCGAAGGCGCCACCCTCTCCCACCAATTCCGCGTCGGCGTGCCGGCGGACCAGCCCACCGCATTCGCCCTCGACGCGTCGGGCACCATCGCCGCCGAGCGGATGGAGGATGTCGCGGGCCTCAGCCTGTCCAACGTCCGGACCGAGACGGTTCTCGTTCTCAATCCGTCCTCGTTGGTCCTCACCGTCCAGCAACTCGCGACCGATGGCGGCCGCTATGCCATGGACGGCATGAGCGTGCGCGTCCCCGCCATGTCGGCCAATGCCGACGCCCGCTGGAATCCCGCGACGGAGACGGCAAACCTCGTCATGTCCCTCCCCGAGGGGAGCGATGTTCTCGAGGGCGACCTCACCGCCCAATGGCGCGGTGACATCCAACGGTGGGAGGCTTCGGGCTACCTGGCGGCGTCGTCCCTCGGCGCGCTCGCCCAGATGGTCGAGTTCAACCCGCCCCTCGCCTTACCGCCGATCCTCGGCGCCGCGCGTCTCACTTTCGACGCCTGGGGCGGAATCCCCACCGAGGCGGCATTCGCCAGCGGCTTCCTGCCCATTGGCGGCACCGTGGAATGGGATGTCGCCGTGGACGAGATCGACGGCGGCCTGGATTATCAACTCGCCGGTTTCATCAGCGCGGGGCGCATCGCGTTTGAGGAGGAGGAAGGTCGCATCCTCGCCGAGGGCCGCGCGCTCCTGAGGGAGTTCGCCAACCTTTCCCTGCGATCCAAGCCCCTGCGCGAGGTGGAGGCGGAATTCACCGCCGACTTCGCGGGCTTCCACTCCATCGCGTGGGACCTCGCCGATTTTCGCATCGGCAACTACGGCACCAATGCGCGCGCCAACGGAACCATCACGGACCTGGACCGTGCCCTCGCCGACACGGCAAGCGTGGGCCTCGCGCGCTGGCTGCAAAACATCGCCATCAATGGCCGGCTGCGTGGAGAGCAGGACCTCGCCGGCTTCACGGGCTTCCTGCCGCTTCTCTCCGCCGGTGGCGTGCTGGACCTCAGCTACGATTTCCGCAGTGCACCCGGAGCCGCGATCCTGACCGATGGCCTCATTGACCTGCGCAATGTCGAATTGCATTGGGGCGACCTCTTCCATCTTGAGGGCGTCAACGGCTCCTGGGAATTCGCCAAGTCCATTCTCCTCGGCGAAACCGCGCGCCGCCCCACGCCGCCCCCCGCCGGCGTCTTCACCATCGACCGCATTGCCTTCGGCCTGCCGCCCTTCATGTCCGAGATGCGCGACTCGCGCGCAACGATTCGCGGTCTCGAGGCACCCATGACCCTCGACATGACCAGCCGAGGCTTCATCGGCGGCACCGCCTCGGCCAATGCCTTGCTGCGCGTCGCCAATGGCGATCCGATGATCGAGGCCCGCCTGCAAGCCACCGGCATCGACATCGCCCGCGTGGCGCTCCCCGACCGGGCCCACGCCGCCTCGCGCCGCGAATGGGAAGCCAGCGCCATCAGCCTCGCGTCGTGGCGCCTGCGCGAGGTTGCCGGCGAGCGCACGCTGGAGGACCTCAACGTTTCGCTGCAATCCACGCGCATCGGCACCCAGGCCTTCGCGCGCCTGCTCCAGGCCATGGACCCCGAGGAGACGGATCCCTCCATCCAGCAATCGCGCTCGGCGCTGCGGCTGGGCACGCCCACCGCCGCGCGCGCCAACATGCGCGGCGGCCTCATCAGCTTCGACGCCGATCTCCGCATGGCCGCCGGCATCCAGACCGTCGTCCTCCCCATTCTCAACCGCCAACCCATCGGCGACCTCCTTGAGGTCTACCAACTGCGCGAAACCATGGCGGTCATGCCCCTTGCCCGATGGGGCATCCTCCTGCTCATGGCCGAAGACCTCGATACGCTCGAAAGAACTCTCATGCAAGGCGGAGGCACTCCATGACTCGCATTCCGACCATCGCCATCGTGCTCCTTTCCCTCCTCTCCACCGGATGCGGAAAGCTGTTCGACGTGAACCTCTTTTTCGTCGGCGAGCAAACCTCGCTCGAGCGCCAGGTCCTCGGCACCTACAGCGCCCTCGGCGAGGACCTGCTCGTCTACGGCAGCGTGCGCGGCGTCTCGCCGGACGGATCGCTCCGCCCCTCGCCCGCCACCACCGAGAGCCAGCGCGCCGCCTTCAACGCCATGCGCAACCGCCAATACAACCAGGATGACATCGAGCGCCTGCTCGCCGCCGGCTTCATCGGCGAGGGCAACAACGGGCTCCTCGTCAGGCGCGCGTCCGACACTCCCGGCGAGCTGGAGTCCCTCACCGCCGGCCAGGTTGCCGAACTCGTCCAGGAGGAGAACAACGACCGCCAACTCATCCTCGCCCGCCTCGTCGAGACCACGCCAGCCGTCACCGACGAGCAACTCCCCGAGGTCTTCTGGATCTTCGCAACCCTCAACCACGACGCCGCCCCCTCGGGCTCCTGGATCCAGGACCGCCAGGGAAATTGGAGAAGCAAGTAGCAGCTCGGAAGTGGAGAAGGTAACGGTCACTCCCATCTTTCACCCTTCACCCTTCACCCTTCTTTCACCCTTCCCATGCGCTCACTTGCTTCCCTCCCGCTCTTCTCCGTTCTGGTGCTTCCGGTCCTTGCACAACCGCCAAACGTGCGGTTGCTGACCACGGATCCGGCGGACGACTACTCTCCCGTCGTCACGCCCGATGGCCGGTCGGTCATTCACGTCACCGAGCGCGACGGACTCCCCGGTTTGTTCCTGCGCCCCCTCGCCGCCGAGCGCGCCGCCGAGGAAACGCCCATCGCCCCCGATCTCGCAGAGGACGTCGAGCCCACGCTCTCCCCCGACGGCCAGTGGCTCGCATGGACATCCACC
>CAYTRP010000196.1:2005-6835 GCA_964440195.1 uncultured Candidatus Sumerlaeota bacterium | reverse complement strand
GTCCGCCCCCGACAGGCACGCTCGGCTCCATCGCTTCGAGGAGCGGGGCATCATGCCGGTAAGGGAACTGATCCAGAACATCGAGGCACCGGGCGAAGGCAGGCGCCGGCAGCGTTTGGTGAGGGAGATGACGCGACGCAACATTTCGGACTCGGTGGTCGCGCCGGAGGTCAGGAAGGCGCTCAGGGCGTTGGCGAGGGTGCTTGATGGCCGCGACGACGCGGTGGTCATTGGCGGTCTTGCCCTCGGAGCGTATGCGCAACCCCGATACACGGAGGACGTGGACATCCTCGTGGCGGACGAGGTAGCAGCGGGCGCCATCATCGACGCGGCGGTCGCGACCGGCCAATTCGCGCGCGCCACCGCGCACACAACCGAACACAAGGACACGGGTGTCATCGTCGAGATCGTGACGCCGGGCACCACCAACACCGACCGGCGGGTGGCGGACTTCGTCATCGGCACGGCGGAGTTGCACGAAGCCGGTGGCCGCGTGGTAAGGGTCGCCAGCCCCACCGGCATCATCGCGTCGAAGATCGGCCGCGCGACGACCGGCGCGAACAAGGCAAAGGCATACATCGACAAGGGCGACATCGTGGGCCTGATCCAGGCCCACGGCGCTCCGGACCTTTCGGCGGTGATGGACGCGTTCAGCCCGGACGAGCGGGACACGCTCGCGGCGCTGATGGCCGAGGCCGATGGCGGATCGGGTTGATTGCCTTCCTCCGAAGCCGGGGATGATGCCATGCCAAGGATCATTTTCACGATCATCTGCTGCATCCTTCTCCTCACCGCCGCGTTGCTCGCGTTGCGGTTTGTCGTTTATCCCTGGTTTGTGCATCATCAGGTACTCGCCATGAATTCGCGCGTCCAGAATGACATGCACACACTGTCCACGGCGTTGCAAAGCTATGCCCTCGATCACGGGCAGTTTCCACCTCCGGACGCGGGGCCGGACGGTTGGCTTGTCGCCCCCGCTGTGCTGACGACGCCGGTGGCCTACCTGAGCCGTCTCATCGATGACTACTATGTCAACGGACCCGACATCCCGTTTGGCTATCGCCTTATTGGCCATGTGCCAGTCAAAAGAGGTCACTAGGGCCTGTCGTCAAATGATGTTGCGCGTGTGCGGTGTGGGGGACTTCGCTGGGGTTTCCGACCCCGCGAACGAGAAGAGTTCCGCCCATGTCCACCGCCGCCACTCGCGGTGGGCGCAAAGGGGCGTCTGGGAGCGGGTTTTCAAGGCCTTGTCCACCGATGCCGACAACGAGTACGCCCTGATCGACGCCACTCTCGTCCGCGCGCACCAGCACGCGGCGGGGGGAAAAAAAGGGGGACCCCGAAGCTGAATGCATCGGCAAAAGCCGCGGCGGGCCGACCACCAAGATCCACGCGGCGTGCGATGCCTTGGGCAACCCCACGGCCTTTCACCTCACGCCGGGCCAGGCGCACGACCTCGACGGCGCCGACGCCCTCTTGCCCGGCCTGCTGGAGACGGTGGAGGCGGTGATCGCCGACAAGGCCTACGACGCCAAACAACGCGTCGTGGACCTTCTGGAGCAGGCGGGCGTCGAGGTCGTGATCCCCTCGAAGTCCAACGCGACGAGCCCCCGCGACTACGACCGCCACCTCATACAAACGCCGCCATCTTTCTCGGCACCATTCACCTCGCAGCCGCCGCCGTGTGGCTCATTTGACGATGGACCCTAGGTTCCGCTTTCGGGGATTCCGCTTTCGGGGGTTTCACTTTCGGGAGTTTCGTTGTCGGGGGGTTCGCTTTCGGGTGTCGAGCTTCCCGGACTAAAGTCGATCTCGCCGTATTGCTTCTTGAGGTGGTCCTTGACGGCCTCGAAGCGCGGCGTATTGACCGTGAGTGGCCAGGCGTTGAGGTCATATTTCTCGACCTGTTTATTGATGTTCTCCACACGGTCGGCGGAAACCGGGTGGGTGGAAAGAATGCGTTCCAAGGCTCCGGGGGTCTTGCCCCCGCCCAGGTCGTTCAGCTTCTGGAAGAACTTGGCCGATTCGCGCGGGTCCCATCCCGCGAGGTACATTGCTTCGGTACCCAGCTTGTCCGCCTCTCGCTCATCGTCGCGGCTCCACCGTTGGTTGGCAAGGAATCCGACTCCGGTTCCGCCGGCAACGGCCGCCGCCCGCGCCGCTTGATCTTCCACCAAGATGGCCGCCGCCGCGGTCACGGCACCAATTCCCATGGAACGCTGGATCCTCAACAGCCCGTGGCGCTGGGTGACGTGGTTGATTTCGTGGCCCACGACGGCGGCGACCTGTGCTTCGTTGTCCGCGTACTGGATCAGCCCGAGGTTGACGTAGCAATACCCCCCCGGGATGGCGAAGGCGTTCACCGAGGGGTCCGCCGTGAGTTGAAACTTGAATGGGACGGCCGCTTCGGGGGACTCGGCGACCAATCGCTCTCCCATGTCCTGCAACCAGGCCAGCGCCTCCGGGTCGTCAATCAACTGGATGTCGCCCTCGATTTGCTGGGCGTACTCTGTCCCCAAAGACGTCTCCATCGACGGGCTGAAGATCAGCTTCGTCATGCCCTTCTCCGTGCCGCGCCACGCGGCGCACCCGCTGAACGCCAGGGCTCCCAGGACGAGGATCAGCAGGGTGGCAAGTTTCTTGGGGACTGTTTGGTTCACGGGAGCTCCTTGGTCTGTTTCAAGTGCGGTCAGGACGTCCTCAAAGTCGCGATCTCTTCGTTGCTGCCCGGCGGCGGCTCCTTCAACGTATGTGTAATACGCTTCAGTCACCGTCACCTCGCGCGCCTCGATCTCGCGCCTTTCAAAACGTCCTGAGGACTTTGAGAATGTCCTGCAAGTGCGGTACACCGGCCCCCGAGGGGATTGACAATGGGAAATCGACGCACGTTCCCTACCCTGTCTCACTCGAAGTGGGCGATCATGAGGGAGAAGTCATCGCCCTGCTCCCTGCCCGAGCGCCAGTCGTCCACTTCCTGGATGATGGAGGCAAGCGCCTCCTCCACGTTCATCTGGCAGGTCCTCTCAATGGCCGACTTGAGCCGCGCCAGGCCGAATTCCTCCCCTCCGGGCCCGAGTTGCTCGACGATTCCATCGGTAAAGAGGACAATACGGTCCCCCGGCAGAAAAGCAACGGGTGGCGAGGGGATGTACGATTGGTCCGAATCCAGCCCAAGGGCCATTCCTCCCGGCGGGTGATCCACGAATTGCCGGGTCGATGACCGGAAATGAAGGGGCGGCTCGTGGCCGGCGTTGAAGGCACCGATTCGTTTCAGGCCTGGCTCCACCTTGACAAGAACAAGGGAGACAAAGAGCCCCGGCTCCACGTCGCGAGCCAGGAGCCGGTTGAGGCGGGTGAGGACTTGATCCAGCGAGATCGTTGGGTCTTCCAGCAATGCGAGAAGATAGGCCCTGGCCGTCCCCATCAGGAGTGCCGCCCCCACTCCGTGGCCTGTTCCGTCGGCGATGGCGAGCAGCGGCCCTTGGGGGGTGGGAAAGACGCCGAGGAAGTCCCCGCCCACCTCGGTGCAGGGTCGATTGGCGGCGCGCACGCGGATCGGGTTTCCGTCGTAGTGTGTCTGTCCCAGCAGGCGGTCATGCACGCGCCGGGCCACCTCAAGCTGTGCGGCAATTTCCCGCCGTTCCACCTCCTCCATGTGATGGAGCGCATTGCCGACGGCCATGGCGGACTGGTTGGCGAGCCCGACAAGCAGCTCAAGGTCCGACTCTTCCAGGAAGTGCGAACCGTGCAGAAAATCGAGATACACGATTCCCGCCAGATCCTCGCCCGACACAAGCGGCACGCAAACAGCGGTTCCAATGCCGGAGCTGACCATGCTTTGGGAGGGTGGGAACCGCTTGTCGGTCAGGGCGTCGCGAACGATGACGGGAGCGCGGCTGGCGACGGCTCTCGCCACAATCGAGGAGCTGATCGGGATGGAGCGTGCCGCCGACGTCGCGCCTGTTCCTTCCCCCTTGGTGCGGGACGCCGCGGATTCGAGCTCGCCCGTCCTGGAATTGCGCAGGAGGATGGCGGCACGGTCGGGCGCCAAGACTTCAAAGAGTCCGTCGAGCATCGCCTGCAAAAGAGCGTCGGCGTCAAAGCATCGCCGCATGCGATCGGCGTAATGATAGATGACCTTGAGCCGTGTCAGGGGATCTCGCCGCAGCGACTTGGGGGTCTGGTCGATCCGGAAACCGAGCAGGGTTCCCTCGTCGCCAAGCCTTGGGCCGCGAGTGGAGGCTTCCACTGTCTGGATCGAGCCGGTATTGGCCACCATGGCGACCGCGGTCGCGCGGTTGGGATCGAAAATCACCGTCGTTTCGCCGATGGCGATTTCGTCCCCGGGGTGCAGGACACGGCTTCCCTCAACCCGCGCTCCATTGACGTGGGTTCCATTTCGACTGTCGAGATCGCGGATATGGAACGCATCGCCCCGCTTGCGAATCTCCGCGTGCAGGCGGGATGAGCGGTTATCGTCGAGCGTAACATCGGCTTCCGCCGAGCGGCCCAGCACGACCACGGACTGATCGAGCCGAATCAACCGGTCTGAACTTCCAGGGCACTTGATTTGAAGACGAGGCATACACGCTCGCGGGACGGAGAATCAGTCTCCCGTGTAGCGCTTCGTGTCGCCAAAGTCCAGAGCCAACCGTGGGCCGGAGGGCGAATCAAAAGAGATCCTGATAGATCTCGCGCACGAACCGGGTCGATTCCGCCCAGTCCCGTTTACGGGCCAAGTCCCTCCCGGCCAACATTTGCCGCTGGCGCATTTCGCGATCGGTCGTTACCCGCACCAATGCCCTGGCGAAGTTCGCCACGTTGTCGGGA
>CAYTRP010000196.1:0-1995 GCA_964440195.1 uncultured Candidatus Sumerlaeota bacterium | reverse complement strand
CGTCGCCGCAAATTTCCGGCAACGCCCCATCGCGTGCCGCCACGATGGGGATTCCCTGCGCCATGGCCTCGAGGAGCGAGAGACCGGCTCCTTCCTGCCGCGCGGGAAAGACGTAGGCGAGGGCACCGGCCAGCAAGGCGCGCTCTTCCCCGGGCTCCAGCCCCTCCAACAGCATGATCCGATCGCCGACACGGCTGGCCGCGATGGCGCGCCGCACGTCGCGCAGGTTGTGGTCCCCGGCCGCCGAGAGCACCAATTGGCATTCGGACAATCCCGAGTCCACATTGACAACCGCGTTGGCAAAGGCCCGCACGAGGGGGACCAGGCTCCGCGTCGGATGCCCGGGCACGGAGGAGAGGATATACGGCGTGGCAATCTCGCACTTGGCGCGAATCGCCTCCATTTGGGCGGAGGGGACTTCGGCGGAGGACTCCGGGGACAATCCCGGAAGCACGACGATCAACTTCGCGGCCAGTTGCGGAAACGCGCGCAGGAGTTCATGCCGAACCGCGCTGCTGCTGCACAGGATCCACAGGGACTTTCGAAAGGCGGCCGGGTAGATCATTCGGGCGAACAGCATCCGGCTTGAGCGGGCGAGGAAGGGCTGGCGCCGTGTCTCGTCGGTTTCCGAAAGAGCCCGCATGTCGTGAAGGGTGACGACGCCCGGTCCCCGGTAAAAGTACGGAACGATGGGCGAGAGGAAGTGCACGAGGTCGGCGCGGATGTCATTCAGAAGGCGATGAAACCCCAGGAGGGAGCGGGTGCTCAGGGGGTGGGGCCTGTAGGAGACCATCTCGAAGTTCGGACCAAGCGCCAGTCGTTCGCGCTGTTGGCTTGGACGGACGACAACGAGGTATTCGTTGTGGGTATCGATGGCGGCCAGGTTCTCGACAAAGGCGCGCGCGTAGACCGAACTCGTCGCCGACGAGGTGTCCATGAACCGTGCATCGAGAAGGATCCGCATGATGGAACCTAATGGAGGTTGAGGATTGCGGGTACCCGCGCACTCAAAGCCAACCGTGCTTTCGGTACCATTCTATCGTGCCGGCCATTCCGGGGTGCAACTCCCACCGTGGCTTCCAGCCCGTGTCCCTGGCCAGTCTCGAGCTATCCGCCAACCATGGCGCATGGGCCAGCTCCCGCATCTTGTCGCGGGTGAGGGCCGAGACCGGGCGACCGCGCATCCGGGAAACCATGTCGTTGCCTGTCGCCACGGCCCAGCCAAGGGCCGAGGGAAGAACGAGGGTGCGCACCCTTTGGCCCAGGCCATCGGCGATGGCTTTCGTTACCGCATGGTTGGAATGAACGGTGGAGTCCGTCAGCATGTACTCCTGGTTCGCCGTCGCTTCGTTCCGGGCGGCGATCAGGATGGCCTCGACCACATCGTCCACATGGGTCAGTTGGATGTCGAAGAGCCGCCCGGGAACCAGGGCGAGCCCGGTTCGCCGGATGGCCCGGATTTGTTCGAAGATGTCCTGCTCCCGTGGGCCATAGATGGCACCTGGGCGCAGGATCGTCGGTCTCAGCGAGGCGCCGAGGGTGCGTGCCCGCTCCTCGCCAAGCAACTTGCTTCGCCCATAGTCGCTCACGGGTTCGGGACGATCGGACTCGGTGCGGGGGCGTCCGGCAATGGCAGGGCCAACGGCCGCCTGGCTGCTGATGTGGAGGAATCGCCCGGTGAATCCGGCGGCGAGGGCTGCAAGGACCACCCGCGCGGTTCCTTCTCCGTTCACCTTGAGGAACTCTTGCGGTTGGGGCGTCTTGGTCAGTCCGGCGAGATGGAAAATCGCGTCCGCTCCGCGAGCACCTTCTTCGAGGGCGCGGCGGTCGAAAAGGTCTCCGGGGATCAACGAGCAGCCGCATGTCCCGAGCAGGGTTGCACGACGGGCATTGCGCACCAGGGCCCTGACCTCGCACCCCTCGGCCCGCAGGCGCTCGCACAGATGGCCGCCGACAAATCCCGTGCCGCCGGTGACAAAGGCGATCGGGACATGA
>CAYTRP010000195.1:0-6845 GCA_964440195.1 uncultured Candidatus Sumerlaeota bacterium | reverse complement strand
CTCGAAAGGCCTTGGCGAAATGCAGGGACTGGCCCAGGGCGTGGGCGATCTCAAGCGCGTGCTCACCAACGTCAAGAGCCGTGGCACCTTCGGCGAGGTGCAATTGGGGGCGCTGCTGGAGCAGGTGCTTTTGCCCTCGCAGTTCGCCCACAATGTGCAACCTGTTCCCGGGAGCCGAAAGATCGTCGAGTACGCCATCTGTCTTCCCGGGCGCGACAGCGACGAGTCCGTGCTGTACCTCCCCATCGACTCAAAGTTTCCCATGGAGGACTACGAGCGGCTTCAGACCGCCTATGAGGTGGGAGACAAGGTCGCGCTGGACCGGGCGCGCGCCGACCTGGGCAAGCGGCTCGTCGCGGAAGGGATTTCCATTCGCGACAGCTATGTCTCGCCGCCTCACACCACGGATTTCGGCATTCTGTTCCTTCCCACGGAGGGCCTCTACGCCGAAGCCATCCGGCTCCCGGGCCTGATCGAGCGCCTCCAGACGGAGTGCCGTGTCGTGCTCGCGGGACCGATGACGCTCTATGCCATTCTCAACAGCCTGCAAATGGGGTTCCGGACGCTCGCCATCGAGAAACGCTCCAGCGAGGTCTGGAAGATTCTCTCCGCCGTGAAGACGGAATTCGGCAAGTTCGGCGAAACCCTCGGGCGCGTCCAATCGAAGATCGACAGCGCCAGCAAGGAATTCGAGAAGGTGGGCGTCCGCAGCCGCGCCATCGAGCGCCAACTGCGCGGCGTCCAGGAACTGGACGATCAAACCACCGCCGCGCTGCTGGGGGAAACGGAGGTCGAGGAGACGGATGTCATCGACTCGTGAGGGTGTTTGGATTTTATTTTCACTCTATCGAATCCTTACATCATATTTCTATTTTGCATATCCTTCATCCTTCTCAAATGATCTCCAACTCATCCCGCCCTGGCATCGGCCCGAACGGCGCATGGGGAATCGTCTGATACCAATAGGCCACGGATGAAATGTCGTCCTGCAACGCCAGATAGCGCCCCTGGTCCCGCCAGCCGAGCGCCTGCATGGTCACCTTCAAGTCCTTGCCGAAGAAAATCGGATCGAGAACATGGAACCGGTACAGCGTCATCCGGCAACCCACATGGCCGTTGATTCCGTCCACCTGCTGGAACCCGAGATAGGGCGCTGAAAAGTTCCCCGCCGCCCCTTCCCCGAAACACCACGCCCCGCCAAAGTAGTCCTCCGTCCCCGTGCCGCAGATGGTGGGGAATTCCCCGTCGCCGTCCAGATACATCTTGATCTCGCCCTCGCCCCACCAACCCTCGCTGTTCTGCTGCCACGACATGAACGTGCCGACGTATTGACCGGCTCCCTTGATGCCATCGACGATCGGGTACTCCTCCTTGTAGGGGAGGGGATTCGACCGTCTCCAGTACGCATGGAAATAAAGCGCGTCCTCTTCCACCGGTTCCAGCGTGTAGTTGATCGTGTAGAAGAATCCGTCGAAGTCCTCCGGACCAATGTTCTCCACCGTGATCCGCGCGTGCCTGCGGAACGGCATCGGGAAGTAGCAATTCATCCCGCCCGTGGGGTTCACGTTGATCGGCTGCGCCAGGATGTTCTGGCGCTTCTTCCACCCATTGCAGAAAAAATCCGCGATGGGGGTCTGAATGCCCGGGTGTTCCTGCCCGTCCCAGTAAACGCGCAGGATGACGTCGCGCGCCATCTTCGGGTGGAAGGTGATCCAGACATGACGGATCACGCCGGGGCCGTCCGTGTCCATGATCGTGGCGGTTTCCCCCTTCTTGAGGGTGATGCAGGGGCGAACCTTCCAGCCACGGCCCAACTCCCGCGCGGCACCCTCGCCGTTTGGCTCCTCGCGGGCGCCCATCCCGCGTCCGCCGGTGGGGTTCTCCGCACTGATGGACCGGGATTCGACGTGGGGGCGCCGACGGTGCAGGTTGCCGAGGTGAAGGTCAAACATCGTGGGGCCGCCTCCATGGAATTATCCTTCAGCGGTTCACATCCGTCGCTGATTCGCTTTGACCCAAAGCACGGGGGCAACGATGAGGGAAAGAGGTTCTTGCGGAACCGCAATAGAATGTTCCAATCCATCAGACCCAACGGGGGACTGCATGACGCTCTCAAGGATTTTCCCGATCGCCACCTTGACTCTCGTGGCCATCGGACCTGCATCCACCTGTTTTGCCCAGGAAGCACCATCCGAGGTTGTTGATCGACCGATTGTCTTCGACGAGGGGACTTTTCGCCAGGGAGGTCATCGACTCGCCGCCGATGACCGCGGAATCCTGCATCTCCTCAGCGGGAACAGTCCGGTCCTGACCGGTATCGCCATCGAAGGGCGCCACGAGGGGCGCGAATGGCAAATGAGTCCCGGAGAGGGATTCTCGGTTGAACGCAGCGAAGACGCGCTTCGGGTCGCCGGCAGGCATCCTTTGGGTGCCCCGGATTATACGCTCTCGGCACGGCCCGACGGCCACGCAATGGTCATCCGCCTCGAGCGGCGGGGAGGCCTCCCCACCGACACCTGTGAGGATGTCCTTCGATTTGGGCTACCCCTGAGTCTCTTCCTGAATTCTTCCTTCTACACGGAGAGAACCACGCTCCCCTACGATGACCGGACATTCGGTGACCCCATGCTGCTCGATGGGTTCAAGGAATTCCGCGCGAATCCCTCCGACGACCTGCTAGACTTTGCCCTCGTCAGCGAGTCGTTGATGAGAATTGATCACGCGTGGCAGCAACGACTTCCGATTTATCGACTCGATGTTCCCCTTCCGGCGGGGGAGGAGGCGGCCGTCGAGGTTCGCCTGACATTTCCACCCTCGGACCGGGCCACGCTGGATCCGGCGATTCGCTACCCACTGATCGGATACAAGACTTCCGCAAAGAAGCGTGCCGTGGTCGAATGGCCCAAGGGGATCGAACTTTCGAATACAGATATCAAGGTCTTGTCGGTGGATGGAAGTGTCGCGTATGAAGGCACGCTGGGAACTCCCTCGCCCTTCCTCGACAAGATGGTCGCGGAGTTTGACTTCACGCCGCTGCAGGCACGAGGCGTCTACCGGTTCTCCTTGGGTGAGGGCAGGGAATCCGATTACTTTGTCATCCGCGATGAAATCCTTCCGGATTCCATGTGGACCCCGACGCTTGACCGGTTCCTTCCCTGGCAGATGGCCCATGCAGAGGTTGATTTTGCCACAGCCCTTCCACCCAAGCGGAAGGCTTTCATGGACGATGCCGTTCGCGCTCCGGATGGTCCCGGGAGCGCGGGGGATTTCATCTCGCACGGGCAGGTCGGCTCCCTGTATGCTGCCGGAGACACCATACCGTCTGGCATTGGTGGGTGGTTTGATGGCGGTACAACCCATCAGAGCGTTCCCGCCAACGCGTTTACCGTCTGGGTGATGACGTTGGCCCAGGAGCAGTTCGCCATCGACCGGGATCAGGGCTCGCTCGACCAAATGGAACAGAGATACTCCGCCGTGAAGCCCGATGGCGTGCCGGACCTGACCTCGCAGGTTGAGTGGGGCGTTTGGTGGTTGTTGCAGATGCAGGAGCCCACGGGGCGCGTCTATTCCGGCGTCGCGTCGCAACCGGACCGTGACAGCGTCCTGATCATTCCGGAGCGGATGACCGACGGGGAGGCCGGCACGGGCGACGAGCGCTTCGTGTTCGTGGATTACCATCCACACATGCAATTGGCCCAGGTCATTGGGTTGTCGGCGGCCTCCCGGCATCTGGCCGAATCCAATCCGGCTCTCTCCAAGCGTGCCCTCGAAGCGGCGCGCGGGGCTTTCGGCTACTTCTCTCAGCAAGAGGAAGAGTATCGCCCAACGGTTAACTTTCCCCACGGCGCGGGAGATCCCGCGATCGCCGCGGGTCGCGACAGCATGCTGGCCGCCGCGGCCGCCGAATTGTATCTGGCCACGCGGGACGAGGGCCCGCTCACATTGCTGGAATCCCTCCATGACCGGATTGCCGCCATTCCATCCGACGCTCCCGCGCCGCGATGGAGCACGGATTCAGGATTCTGGTACGCGGGTCCTTCCCTTGCCCGTCTCTTTGGCGAATTGCCCGAGGGGGATCTGAAGAATGCCGTGAGCGCGTACCTCAATCGGGCCGCGATGGCTCGCAAGGCGGAACTCGGCAGATCGCCATGGCCCTTCTCCGAGAATGATCTGGGGGAGCGTGGCGTGAATGCGGCCGCAGCCGCCCAGATCTTCGACACCTACTGGCTCTCAACGGCGAAGCCCGAGATTCTGTCGATGGCAGACGCCCTGCCGGCCCTGGAGTGGATCGTTGGGAGCCACCCCGCGAGTGGGCGCACCTTCGTGACCGGGATTGGATATGCGGCGCCCACGCATCACTTTAACGCGAACATCCATGGGCGCGTCCGGAACTTTCAAGCCGTCGTGCCAGGAGCCGTGATGCCCGGCGTGGGGAGACTTCCGGGGAATTCCCTGGTCGTTTATGGCGATCTGCCCCTCCGGCCGCAAAATCACGACGCGCGTGTTCCCGACCAGGCTCTGTGGATCTTCGCCGTGCACGCCATGAGGAGCGCGGGGTTCTGACCAGACTTGGCATGAGGTTCTCTTGTTCGGACGTGGCCGGGCCGCAAGTCCCGGGATCATCCAATCGGTGCCAATCGACCAACCAAAGGGACATCACGTGATCGAGATCATCTCAGGAACAAACAGACCCGGTTCGCAGACGCGCCGCATGGCGGGCCTGTTGGAGCGGCTTTACAGGGAGGCGGGAGAATCCGAGGTCGGGATTCTCGACTTGGCGGATCTGCCTTCTGGCGTCTTCGAGCCTTCCTCCTACGCCGCGAAGCCGGCCGGATTTGAACCATTCGCCCGGCGCGTCCTCGCAGCCGACGGGCTGCATGTTGTCACACCCGAGTACAACGGGTCATTTCCCGGCGCCCTCAAGTACTTCATCGACTTGCTGAAATTCCCCGAGAGTTTCGAGCATCGCTGCGTTGCCTATACGGGTGTGGCCGCGGGTATCTGGGGCGGGTTCCGCGCCGTCGAGCAGCTTCAGATGGTCTTCAGCTATCGCAACGCCTACAATCTGCCCGAGCGGGTATGGATCCCCGGCATCGTGAAGAAGTGGTCGCCCGATGGCAACAGCCTGACGGATGAAGCGGCGATGGATCTCCTGCGCAAGCAGGTGAAGGAATTCCGCCGGTTCGCAAACGCACACCGGGACCAAGCCGCGAAGGCCTGATCCCGATGGTGGTTCAAGGACGGTGACGAGCCCGCCGGGGTTTACCTTCCCGCCCCAGCGAGTGCGTTGGCCTTCTTGTTGTTGATCCCGCGGCCGATGCTCACATACTCGAAGCCGAGGGTCTTCATCCTCTCGGGGCTGTGAATGTTGCGCCCGTCGATGATGAGGGGGTGGTTCATGCTCGCCCGGATTCTCTCGTAGTTCAACTGCTTGAACTCATTCCACTCGGTCATGATGATGAGGGCGTCGGCGCCCTGCGCCGCATCATACGCATTATCCGCGAAGCGGGCACTCTTGGGCAGGAGGTTCTCTTCCTTTGCCCGGGGCATCGAAATGGGGTCGTAGGCCACGATTTCCGCGCCCTCGGCATGCAGGGCCTTGATGACCTCGAGCGACTTTGCCTCGCGCATGTCGTCGGTGTTGGGCTTGAATGCCAGGCCCAGGACGGCGATTCGCTTGCCGCCGACGGTCTCCATGGTCTCCTTGATCCGGCGGATGAAGCGCGGGGTGCGCTCCGCGTTGATCTTCGTGACCGCGTCGAGGATGAGCGTGTCCTCGCCGATGACCTTGGCCTTGTGGTTCAAGGAATCAACGTCCTTGGGGAAACACGAGCCGCCATAGCCGAGACCGGCATTCAGGAATTCCTTCCCGATGCGGCGATCATAGCCCATGCCCTTGGCAACGAGCGTCACGTCGGCGCCGACGCGCTCGCACAGGTTCGCCATCGCGTTGATGAACGAGATCTTCGTGGCGAGGAAGGCGTTGCTGGCGTACTTGATCAGTTCGGCGCTCGCCACGTCCGTGATGAGCATGGGGCGCTCAAGCGGGGCGTACCACTCGAGCAACGCCATCGCCACGTTCTGCGTGGGGGCACCGATGACGATGCGGTCCGGCTCGAAGCTGTCCTTGATCGCATCGCCTTCCTTCAAAAACTCGGGATTCGAGACCACGTCAAAGCTGGTCTCCGTGGCCTTGTGCTCCTCGATGATCCGGCGCACAAAGTCACCCGTACCGACGGGGACCGTCGACTTGTTGACGATGATCTTGTACTCGTTCATCGCTTGGGCGACTTCCTTGGCGGCGGCGGCAATATAGGACAGGTCCGTTGAACCGTCCGCGGCGGGCGGCGTCCCGACGGCGATGAAGACCACCTTGGAGCGCTTGACGCCCTCGTTGGTTTTGGTGGTGAAGGAGAGGCGTCCTTCCGCCTGGTTCTTGCGGACCATTTCCTCGAGGCCGGGTTCATAGATCGGCATCTCGTTGCGAAGCAGCATGTCAACCTTGCGTTGGTCTTTGTCCACGCAGACCACGTCATTGCCCAGATCCGCAAAAACGGCTCCCGTCACAAGTCCGACGTATCCCGTCCCGATCACGCATACGTTCATTCCGCGAATTCCTCTCGGTTCGTTGGGTCTGTTCGCTCAGGGGTGAGCAAGGGCAAAGACGTGACACTCAGCGGGTCGTCAGGTGCAAACGGAAACCCACCCCTCAACCCACCTTTCTGCGCAATCGGGCGATGAAAAAGCCGTCGCATCCATGACGGTGGGGCCATGTGCGCCACATTCCGGGACCACAGGTGAGGTTGCCGGCGTTGAACGGCAGGCCGGTCACGGCGGAATCCGGG
>CAYTRP010000194.1:6239-6851 GCA_964440195.1 uncultured Candidatus Sumerlaeota bacterium | reverse complement strand
GGGATGGTGTTTCAGTACGTGAAGTTCGCGTTGGGATCGGTCGAGCCGGGATCGGCGCCGCCAAAGTTGCCATTGATGGCGCCGGCGTTGACGCCCTCGACGACAAGGCAATTATTGTTCATGGCAATGGTCCAGTTGGCGGTTGTGTTGCCGGAACAGGTGTTGCGGACGATGATGTTGCCCGGCACCAGAACCTGAATGCCCCGGGCGTTGTTCATGCAATTGTTGCCTTCGATGAGGCTGTCGGGGCTGGTGCTGAAAATGCCCGCTCCGTTGTTGAACCCGCAGGCATTGTCGCGGACGAGGTTGCCGCTGGCGATCTGGATGCCGTTGCCGCCGTTGCTAAATGCCGTGCAGCCCGTGATCGTGACGCCGCTGCTGATCTCGATGCCGTTGCCGGTGTTGCTGACTGTCGAGCAGCCCGTGACCGTGCCGCCGCCGACCTGGATTCCGTTGCCGGTGTTGAAGGTTGCCGAGCAGCCCGTGACCGTGCTGCCGCTGGCGGCCTGGATGCCGTTGCCGGTGTTCCCGCGCGCCGAGCAATTCGCGACAACACCATTCAGGGGAACGTAGATGCCAATGTCTCCGTTCCCATACGCGACGCAGCCCAGC
>CAYTRP010000194.1:0-6139 GCA_964440195.1 uncultured Candidatus Sumerlaeota bacterium | reverse complement strand
GCCACGGCGTTATCGGCGGCGCGAATGCCCATCGCCCCGTTCCTCGAGACGATGATCCCCTCCACGAGCGCGTTGGCGCCGATCCCGCCCGCGCTCAGGTTGAGCCCGCGCCCAGCAACGCGAAGCCCATCAGGTCGATGGTGACGTTGTCGGCGGCGATTTGGATGCCGTTTCTCCCGCTCTGTCCGATGATGTTTCCGGTCAGGTAATAGGAACCCGGCTGCGTGATCCTGAAGAGGTTGTCCGGGTTGCCCGGCGTGTTTTGTGCGTTGACGGCGATGCGCGGCTCCGGCCCCGGCGTTGATGCGGGGGCGGCGGGGGGATTCAATGGCCCGGCCTCGGCGCGTCCGGCGGTCAGGAACGTTCCGGCGGCGAGGCCGCCAAGGCCCGCGAGCAACGCCCGGCGGTCGGTGGGAAGGGGGAAGTTGTCGGGCATGTGCTTGTCTCCTGGCATGGCGGTGTCTCAGTAGGTGTAATTCGCGTTCGGGTTCGTGGAGCCGGGGCTGATGCCGCCGGAGTCGCCGGTGAAGGCGCTGGCGGCGATGCTGTTGATGACAAGGCACCTGCTGCCCGCGGCGACGTCCCAATTGGCGACCGTGTTGCCGGAACAGGTGTTGCGGGCGATGAAGTTGCCCGCCCCCGTCACATGAATGCCCCGGGCGTTGGCCGTGCAATTATTGCCTTCGATGCGGACGTCGCCGGCGGAGCAGTGAATACCCGCCGCGTCGTTGAGGCGGCAGGCATTATCACGGACGAGGCTGCCGTTGCTGGCCTCGATGCCGTTGCGGATGTTGGAGCGCGCCGTGCAGCCCGTGACCGTGCAGGTGTCGGCGGCCTGGATGCCGTTGCCGGCGTTGTTGCGTGTCGAGCAGCCCGTGACGATGCTGCCGGCACCGGTCTGGATGCCGTGGAGGTTGTTGAAGTATGCCGCGCAGCCCGTGACCGTACCGCAGAAGCCGGTCTGGATGCCGCGACCGCCATTCTCGCGCGCCAAGCAGTTCGTGACCATACCGCCGGCAACGGTCTGGATGCCGCTGCCGCCATTCGAATACGCCAGACAATTCGCGACAACACCATTGGGCGGCAAGTAGATGCCAATGTCTCCGTTCCCATACGCGACGCAGCCCAGCGCCACGGCGTTATCGGCGGCGCGAATGCCCATCGCCCCGTTCCTCGAGACGATGACCCCCTCCACGAGCGCACTGTGGGTGCTCCACTCCGTGGTCAGCCTTATCCCGTCGCCCCCCCAGTCACTGATCGTGCCGTTGCGGATGGCGAGGTTCTTCCTCGACCCTTCGGTGACGATGCCGTTGAGCGAGTCCGCCACGCCCAGCAGCGCGAAGCCCACCAGGTCGATGGTGACGTTGTCGGCGGCGATCTTGATGCCGTGCTTGCCGGCCTCGCCGGTGACGTTTTCCGTGAGATAGTAGGAACCCGGCTGGGTGATGATGAACAGCGCCGTCGCGTCGCCCGGCGTGTTCTGCGCGTTGATGGCGGTGCGGGGTTCGGGGCCGGGTGTCGGCGCCGGGGCGCCCGGCGGCGTCAACGGCCCTGCTTCCGCGCGTCCGGCGGCAAGGAACGTCCCGGCGGCGAGGCCGCCAAGGCCCGCCAACAACGCGCGCCGAGCAGTGGGAATCGGAAGGTTGTCGGGCATGGCGACACCTCTTCTCTATGGGGTTTTGGACATCCTTGAACCAGTATGGAGAACATACAACCAAGCGTGATGGATCGAGCAAGGTAAAAGGCCTGCGGACAGGCCGTGGGCGCGCATCTTCGGCTTGCCCGCCGGGGAGCGGCCCCGGACGGTCCGGGCCCCAAGTTGTCCGACGGCAAGGAGCCCCCAAACATGGCAAAGTCCCACAAGATCGCGGTCATTCACGGCGACGGCACCGGTCCCGAAGTCATGCGTGAAGGTCTGAAGGTCCTCGACGCGGCGAGTGCGCGCTTTGGATTCTCGGTGGCGCGCACCGACTACGACCTGGGGGGCGAACGGTACATCAAGTCCGGCGAAGTGCTCCCCGATTCGGTGCTCGGGGAGTTGAAGCGCCAGGACGCCATCTTCCTGTCCGCCATCGGCCATCCCGACGTGAAGCCGGGGATTCTGGAGAAGGGAATCCTGCTGCGGCTGCGGTTCGAGTTGGATCAATACATCAACCTGCGCCCGTGCAAGCTCGCCCCCGGCGTCAAGACGCCGCTGGCCGGACGCACGGCCAAGGACATCGACTTTGTCGTTGTGCGCGAAAACACCGAAGGATTGTACGCGGGGGCGGGCGGTTTCCTCAAGCGCGGCACGCCGGACGAAGTCGCCATCCAGGAATCCATCAACACGCGCAAGGGGGTGGACCGCTGCCTGCGCTACGCGTTTGAATTGGCGAGGACCCGTCCGCGCAAGCAGTTGCACCTGGTCGGCAAGACAAACGTGCTGACGTTCGCGTTCGAATTGTGGGAACGGGCGTTCGAGGAAATGGGCGCCACGCAGTACGGCGACGTGAAGCGCGCCTACCATCATGTCGACGCGTGCGCGATGTTCCTCGTCAACTCGCCGCAGCTCTATGATGTCATCGTGACGGACAACATGTTCGGCGACATCATCACCGACATCGGCGCCATCATCCAGGGCGGGTTGGGCATTGCCGCGTCGGGGAACATCAACCCGGAAAAGGGCGGCGTGTCGATGTTCGAACCCGTTGGCGGCTCGGCGCCGCAGTTCACCGGCCAGAACACGATCAACCCGCTCGCCTGCATCGCCGCCGCGGGGATGATGCTGGATCACCTTGGCGAGAAGCAGGCTGCCGCCGCCATCGAAGCGGCGGTTTCCAAGGTTGCCGGAGAGCTGCCCGGACTCGGCGTCGGCGAGATGGGAATTGGCACCGACGCGGTGGGCGATCGCGTCGCGTCCCTCGTCGCCGGTTAGGCAAATGCATCCCGGGCGCCGTTTTCACGCGCCCAGCGGGCAAGTTCCCAGGGCACCTCGGGCCAGAGTCCCGGCCAGAGGGGCCCTGACATATTGTGCGGATGCCACAGGATCGCGGCCGTGCCACCGACGGACTTGACCCGGCTCAAGAGGCGAATGCCGACGGCCAGAGCGACTTCCGCACTCAAGTGACGATGGTAGCGCAGCGTCACATCCATCAGGTGCAGGGGCTGCATCGTCACCCCTGACAGCGTCTCGACGGGATGAGCGGTGCCGAGTCGAAATCCCTCGTGGGAAGAGTATCCGGCGGACCAGTCCTCACGGATCCCGGAGGGCCCCAGAAGCCGGTCCATTTCGCCGGGCTCTCGCGTGCGAAGATAGTGGGAGCGGTATTGGTCCACGGGGCCACCGGCCAATCGCGCAAGGTGCTCGCGCTGTGCGGCGACGAATCGCCCACCATGATCGGCCGTGACATAACTGCCATGCAGTCCCACCAAGTGTCCGCGCACCCGAAGGCGCCTGAGGGCCCGGACCAGGCGCGGTTCCCGCGCGAGTTCGTAGTCGTCCCATCGCGAGCGGTAGAGCGATTGCGAGAAGAAGAGCCCCTTCAACCCGAAGCTTTCGAGGCGCAGGGCGATCGCATCGAGGTCGAGGGTCCGATCCCGGCGCGGCAGCATCGCGAGGGCGACGCCCCGGCCGCCGGCCCGAACGGCGGCAAGTGGGCCGCGTGCACGGAGTGACCGGACCATGTCACGGGGCACCGCCCGGAAAGTATGGCCCGTCGAGTCGATATCGAAGGTCATGGCAACGCGCCATGGTGGATTGCCGTCGGGTCCGGGGATTTCGAGGTGCTCCGAGAGAATCATCCCCGACCCGCGCGCCAGCAAATCCACCAGCGGCACATCGAGCCAGTCATGCAGGAGGGATGACTCGGGCTGCCACCGGCCGTGTTCGTCGCGTGCGGAGGACATGACCTCCTCGCGTCGATCAAGGAAGCCGTAAAGGATGCCGGGAAGGTCGAGGCGACAGTGCAAATCGCCGGAGGGTGCCCGGTCGAACAGGGTTTGGGCGACAGCGCGGGGGTCCGTCGCGAGATCCGCCGGGGAAGGGAGCGTGTCCAAAAGCGCGACGGCCTGATCCAGCCAGCGCTGCTCATCCAGATGCAGGTCGTGCCCGGGGAAGAAAACGCGCGACGCGCTGGATTCGAGGACGACGCCATTCTCCCAGACCCGGAATTGGAAGGCTTCCGGCTGCGGGAGGCCACAACGGGAGAAAAACGAGCGCCACGCCGCCGCGGTCGCCACGTCGTTCAGGTCCTCGATTCCGGATGGATAATCCGCCATTGTATGGTTATTCCCCGAATGGGCGGATACCGAGTGAAGTCTGCCGGTATCCGTTACTTATCGCCCAACTTTTTCAAGAAGACGAGCATTTCCTTGCCTGCCTGGAGGTCGCCAGTGCTTTCGGCGACAGCGATCCCTTTTTCGTAAGTGGCCCGGGCCTGGCGAGAATCGCCCCCCAGACGATGGCAGTCTCCCAAGAAGCGATAGGCGGCCGTGTACTGGTTATCGAGGATCACGGTGCGTTCCAAGGCTTGTGCGGCTTGTTCATACTGGCCGACTTCCATCAACTCGCGCCCCAGAAGGAAGAACGTCAGCGGGTCATCCGGTCCGGATTCCGCGATCTCTCGCAGTCGTTGGATCTTCTCTTCGTGGTCCACGGGACCTCCCTCTCGCATTCTCTGGCGGCCTGATGGCCGCGATATGCACCTATTTGTTAATTCTTTGTCAATGTTGTCGATTTGGGCTGGACAGCGTACTCAAAAAGACCCGACATGCGGGTAGTTCGATGTGAATCCTGTGTCGAGAGCATTCCGCCAAGATGAGTGGCCAATCCTCCCACCTCGAGCAAGCAGCCGCCGTCCCGTTCCGGATTCATCCGGTTTATGGGCTGGAGTACCTGCTGATCACGAACCGCTCGGCGACAAAGTGGGTTTTTCCAAAGGGTCACGTTGAGGCGGGTCGTTCGCCGAGCCAGCAGGCGTCCATCGAAGCAGCCGAGGAAGCCGGTGTAATCGGGCGGTTGCTCCACCCCGCCGTGGGGACATTTGACTATCAGAAGAATGGCGGACTGTGCCGGGTGACGGTGTATTTGCTTCACGTGGAGCGCGAACTGAGCAGGTGGCCCGAGGCCGCCAGACGCCGCCGAGTCTGGAAGAATTTTCCCGAGGCCCTGCGGCTGCACGGCCGCGAGGAAGCCCAGTCCATTTACTCCAACAGCTTGAGGTCGGTGGAGGAGCGCTTCGGGGAATTGCAGTTCTCGCACCTCACCGCCGGAGACTTGGAAATGCGCTGGCGCGCCGCGGGCTGATTCCGCACGACCCGCGCCACCGTTCCGTCACTCAACCGGCGCGCGCCCGCGCCGGGGCGGTGTTCGAGGGGCAGGCCCTTGACCGGGCTGTTCGCCACGTGTACGGTCCTTGACGCCCCCCGGGACTTCCGGCGGCGGGATCAATCCTGCGTCAAGCTTGGAATGATAGACCTCGTACTCCACGAGCCGAAGCGTGGTGACCAGGTCCATGTGTGCCTTCTTCCACGCCTCCTCGCTCTGGGACCCCCAGTCGGACCGGCGTTCGTTGAGCGCCTTGATCTGCGCCTCAAGCCGCTCAAGTTGCGGCTTAACATTGATACGTGCCAGGTCACCCAGATCTTCGGCCTCGGTCTGAAGTTCGCCCAGACGGGGTTCGGCCTCTTTCAGGGCGACGTCCACGGACTCCTGTAGCGTCAAAACCGGGACAGGGGTACTCGCGGCGGCTGGCGGAGGCGGGACTGCCGCGACGGCAGCCTCGGGAGCCGGCAGAGTGGCTTCATCGGCAGGCGCATCAACAGGGGCCTCAACAGGCGCCGCCGGCTCGGGGGCGAGCGTCATCCGCGCTTCCGCGCGCGGCGTTGCCGTCGCCTCAACAGCAGCGGCTTGCCCGGTGCGCGGCGTCTCTTTTGTCTCACCCGAGCAGGCTGTCAGACTCAAGGCTGCGACAAGCAGGGTGGCAGTGCCAATGACGGAAGAAGATGACCACGATGATTGAGTGCGCATGAGTTAACCCCTTCGAAGGTAACCACTACGGGGGATGTTGATCCCGGTTGCCAGCCTACGGCAAGGCAAGACTTGAGGAGGACCTTCCCCAATATAGAGCGCCAAATTTCCTAACCCCATAAAGCCGAACGA
>CAYTRP010000193.1:0-6866 GCA_964440195.1 uncultured Candidatus Sumerlaeota bacterium | reverse complement strand
TCCCGGGACGGCGTGCCACCAGTCCGTGCAAATGCTTGCAGTGCAGGGGGGTCGAACCAATGCACGGGAATGAATCCGGGCGGCGGGCATTCCAATACATGCACTGCTGGGGGGGTGGATAATTTGTGTGCGGGTGGCGGAGCAGCGAATGCAAGAAACTGAAGGAGGCTTCAATGAGAACGGCCTCTGAGAGAGCGCGGATCATTGCTGGCGGGATTGTTGTCCTGGCGATTCTTGTTCTTGTCCTGATGAACCTCCGGATTGGCGGGGGGGGCCACGGTGCCGATGATCCGCGCCCTGATTCGCCAAGTGAGGAAACCACTCAAGCCGATCCGGGATCTGCCGCCGATGGCGATCCGGAGGGGGATCACCTTGTCGCCATGGTGCCAGCGGAGCCGCAACAGCGGACGGACGGGGAAGCCGTGCCCGTTGTGTTGCGCTTGGCGCCCGTTCAGATATTCGACGGTTTCCGCTGGCCGCATGAAGGCGTGGGAGGACCACGGATTCAGTGGCGTTATTCCTTTGAATCGGACATTGGCGACCTGAAGTCGATTGGCGAGCGAATGCTCGATGCCTCGGAGGAGTCGGAGATATGGGTCTCCGATCTCCGGGCCCTGGGCGAAAGGAAGCTGGTCCTGGCGGGGGAAGGCGAGGACTACGATGCGGTCCCCTCCGTCATTGGCGTGGACGCGATTCTTCATGCGATGGACGAGCAGGAAAAGGCGTCTCCGAAATCTTTGGACGACAAGACCGCCAGCATGGGCGATTCAAGCTCTACTGAAAGAAACTATGCCATTTGGGAACTGCCTTTGGATTCCATTGAATCCATCAAAGGCAGGGTGGCGGACGAGGCAAATGGGAACATCCCCGTTCTCACGATCCATGCGCCAATCGTGCCATTATCCAGATGGGTCATCGAGACATCCTTTCCACTGGCTGCCTTCAACCAGGAGTGGAATGAAGTTGTCTATGAGGACGAGATGTGGACCCTGGAGCACCTGATAGCGCCAAAGCTCCAGAAAAACCCTGAAATGTTGTGGAATCTCTATTGCATGGGGATAGGTCCACTTGCGCGGCAGAGGCGATTCGACGCGAGAGATTCACGCCTTGTCATTTCAGGCCACATGCATGGTCGCCGGAAATTTGTCCTGGCAATGCCAACGCCTGAAAGAACCCGCTTGTTTGAGACGAGGACACTGCAAAGCTCGCTCGGCATGGAGTCCGTGTCGGAGTTGATGGAAATCGCCACGAGCATTCTCGAAGTATCCGTGTTCGAGGAAAATGGCACCGCCATCCAAGACGCCACGGTGCGCGTACGGCGGCTCTACGACACGGATTCGCACGGGGTTGAAAGATACGACAGAGTGGCGGGAGGACGCGTTCTTGAGGACAAGGACGCGGCGACGTGGGTACAGCGATCCGATGAAGAGGGCAGGACCCTGTTCGTGGGCCTGCCTTATGGGTTCTACCGGATTTCCGTGATCCCGGAAGAAGGGCTGCCAAAACATGCCACCCGGCTGCTTCGTCAGGGCGAGATCACCAAGGAGTCCTTTATCCTCTGTCGCGGCGATGGAGAGCCGCGACATATCCGCCTCGCGAATCCAAAGGACGAATACAACTCCTATCAGGTATATATGACGCCATGGGGGCAGAATCTGAAGCCCATCGCGGAATCTGGGAGAATGGTCAAGATCGCGGACATGCCATTGCTCATCGAGGATGAGACCGTCTCCGGATGGTCTTTCAGCTTGGCGGAGGGGAATGACCAGTTTGCGTATCGGGCTGCCATCGATCCGGCTTCCCGATACATCCAAAACACTGGCTGCGGCGACGTCGAACTGATGATTCAGGATTTGGGTCATCTTGAGCTGCGCGTGACGAATTTGCAGGGTAAGCCGATGGGCCCCGTGAAGGTGCAATTCGCGCGGGTGCCGACCCTTCTCACATCACAGAGTCTCAATCTCTCCTTTGGGGATCACTTGTACTGGCGGCTCGACGAGTCGGGGAGTTGCACCCTGTCGGCGTTTCATCCTTTCCTGTACGCGGTGCTGCCGCAAGATTCCCAGGTTCCACTCGGGTTTGTTGATTTTCGCGACAAATCCTCCACGGGTGGCTCGCAGGTCACGCATCTTCGAGTCAGCGATCAGGAAGCCAACATCGTGGTCAGAAACCGGGAAACGGAGCAACCGTTGGAAGACGCGCTGATCTTCGTGCTCAACCGGGGCGGTCTGGAGCATTGGTATAGTGGCTCCTCCACGGGGCGCACCGGCTGGGCCCGGGGAGAGAGCGTGGCGGCAACCGGGAAGGATGGAAGGACCTCGTTGCCTTATTTGCCCGAGACTTTGGACCTGCTGGTTTGGGCGAAAGGATTCCGGAGCCATCTCCAGCCTCTCGACGCTCCCCACGCCACGGAACTGTGGATCGACCTGACCCCGGCCCAAACCGTTCCGGTCGTGATGATCGATTCGGCCACCCGGCTTCCCATCCCGGGAGTGCGTGCCCTGCGGGCCGTCAGCGACAATCCGGGACCGGCGATCATGGTTCATTCGGGACTGTCGGACTGGGATGGGCAGATGGATGTTGAGGGGTTACCGGTTCCCTTCAAGGGCACGCTTCTTGTCGCAAGGGAAGCCTTCGTCAAAGATGAGTGGGAAGGGCGACCAGTATGGACGGAACACTTGAGCGTGGAGACCACCGATTCCGGGCGTGTTGAAGTGGTCGTGTCCGCAAGTGCGCTGGAGTAGCCGGATCCTTCAGTCCCTTTCTCGCCCCACCTCGACTTCGCCTTGCAACCCACCCCGGCCTTGGCACCTTGGGGGCAACAATCCCCCAAGGAGCCGGAAACCCATGGTCGCCGATCTTTCCCGCGAGCACAGTCCCCTCACCGATCTCTTCCCGCGCGTGGCGACGGCGGAGGATGAGGAGAAGTACCGCCTGACGGACGAGCAGGTGGAGTTCTTCCATGAGAATGGATACCTGAAGGGGGTGAAGATCCTCGAGGAGCACGAGGTGGAGGTGCTGCGGGCGGAGTTGGCGCGGTTGGTGGAGCCGACGCCGGAGGAGAAGGCGTTGTTCTATGAGTTTCATTCGAACGAGTCGGCGAACCCGAACACGGTGTTGTTCCATGCGCTGGGGGCGTGGCGCGTGGGAAAGACGCTGCATGACATCCTGTGGAATCCGCGGTTCACGGTGCCGGCGTCGCAGTTGCTGGGGGGGGCGGTGCGGTTCTGGCACGACCAGTTATTCTGCAAGCCTGCGGGACACGGCGGTGTCGTCGCGTGGCACCAGGATTTTTCCTACTGGACGCGGACCAAGCCGATGCAACACTTGACGTGCTGGATTGGTTTGGACGTGGCGACGACGGAGAACGGGTGCATGGTGTATGTGCCGAAGAGCCACAAGTGGCCGCTGCTGCCCGTGACGGGTCTCGCCGGCAACATGCACGCGATTCAGACGGTGCTCACGGATGAGCAGAAGGCACAGTTCAAGGAGATCACGGTGGAGCTGCCGCTGGGTCATGCGGCGTTCCATCACCCGCTGCTGGTGCATGGGTCGTACGAGAACCGTTCGCAGCGCTCGCGCCGTGCGGTTGTGCTGAACGTGGTGCGCGACGGCGTGAAGTCGGACACGGACGACGCGCTGCTGGCGGGCGTGCCGCCCGTGCCGAAGGGCGAGGCGCTGGGAGGGCAGTTCTTCCCGCTGCTGTACACGCCGAAGAAACCGGTGGCGGTAGCTTGAAGGCCGGGCGCTGGCAGATAGAGGTCATACCGGATGGCACGTTCCGCCTGGATGGCGGGGCGATGTTCGGCATCGTGCCGAAGACTCTCTGGCAACGCCTGATCCAGCCGGACGATGCGAATCGGATCCTGCTGGGGCTGAATTGCCTGCTCGCGCGGGACGGCGAGCGGACTGTGTTGGTGGAAACGGGAATGGGGACGAAGTGGAGCGAGAAGGAACGCGCGATCTATGACCTGAAACAGGAGCCGGGGCTGCTGGGTGGCCTCGCGGCCCACGGGGTTTCTCCTGCCGACGTGACGCATGTGGTCTTCAGCCATCTGCATTTGGATCATGCGGGTGGCAACACGTTCAAAGATGCGTCGGGAGAGGTTGTGCCGACGTTTCCGAATGCGCGATACATGGTGCCGCGAGGAGAGTGGGAAGAGGGCCTCGCGCCGGACGAGATCACGCGGCACAGCTTCACGGCGGAGGACCTGGTGCCGTTGCGGGATCGCGGCTTGGTGGATTTCCTGCCTGAAGAGGGCGAGGCGCTGCCGGGCCTGCGCGTGATTCCGACGCCAGGGCACACGCCGCACCATGTGTCCTTGTTGTTTGGAGAGGGCCGCGAGGGGGTGCTGTTCGCGGGTGACATCTTCCCGACGGCGATGCACCTGAAGCCGCACTATCACATGGGGTATGACCTGGACGCGAAGGGCGTGGCGCGTAGCCGTGTGGCCTTGGCGGGGCAATGCGCGAGCGAGGGCTGGCGTGTTGTCTTCGTGCATGACGCCGCCACGCGGGTGGCGAGGTTGAGGGACCGAGACGGGAGGATCGAGGCGGAACCTCGCCAGGATTCCCGACCCGCCCATCACGCGGCGGAATGAAAGGAGACCGCCATGGATTCAACGGCGACCGGCAAGGCGTGGAGGCGCTGCATGAAGAATTGCAGTCGCGCGGCGCGCGAATCACGAAGCCCCTCGGGGAGAGGCCGTGGGCGTGCAGGGACTTCTACGTCGAGGACCCCGACGGATACATTCTTTGCTTCAGCGGGCGGACCGGCTGAACCGTCCACGCTTCGCGGCGCCGAGGCACACGATTTCGCCGTCGCCGAAGGTGCCATTGGTGGCAATGCCGGGCTTCAGCTCGCCACGGCGACCCCGCGCATGCGCAGTCGCAGGTTGTTGGCGCTGTCGGCGTGGCGGAAAGCTTCCTCCTCGCTGATGTGTCCCTGGGTCCACAGGTGGTGAATGTGCATGTCGAAGGTCTGGCAGCCGGACGCGACGGAGGCATTCATGACGGACTTGATGGACTTGACGTCGCCCTTGTTGATGAGTTCGGCGATCATGGGCGTGTTCATCATGATCTCGAGGGCCGCGACGCGCCCGCCGGTCTTGCGGCGAAGAAGGCGTTGGCTGATGATGGCGCGGAGGTTGAGGGAGAGCTGAAGGAAGAGTTGGGGAAGGTACTCGTGCGGGAAGAAGTTGGCGATGCGCTCGAGGGTCTGGTTGGCGTTGTTGCTGTGCAGCGTGCCAAGCACGAGGTGCCCGGTTTCGGCGGCATGAAGGGCGAAGCTCATGGTGTCGGTGTCGCGAATTTCGCCGATGTAAATGACCTTGGGCGCCTGGCGCAGGCTGTTCTTGAGGGCGATGTGGAAGGACTTGGTGTCGATGCCGACCTCGCGCTGGCTGATGAGTGACTTCTTGTGGGGGTGGATGAACTCGACGGGGTCCTCGATGGTGATGATGTGGCCGCCCATCCGGTCGTTGCGATAGTTGATCATGGCGGCGAGGGTGGTTGACTTGCCCGTGCCGGTGGCACCGGTGACGAGGACCAGGCCGCGTTCCTGCATGATAAGCTCGCCGAGGTGATCGGGCAGGCCGAGTTGCTCAAGGCTTGGGATGAGGACGGTGATGCGGCGGATGACGAGGCCGACGGTCCCGCGCTGGGTGTAGATGTTGACGCGGAAGCGCCCGGCGCCGGAGAGGGAATAGGAGAGGTTGATCTCCATTTCGCGGGCGAACTCCTCCTGCTCCTCGGGACGCATGAGTTCCATGGCGTAGGCGTGGGTGTCCTCGGGCTTGAGAACCCCCTCGGCGGCGTTGATGAAATTGCCGTGTACGGAGTACTTGGGCTCCGTGCCCGCAGCGAGGTAGAGGTCGGAACACTCCATCTCGATCATCTTCTGAAGGAGTTGGGTGAGGGGAATGCGTGCCATCGAGTCGTCTCCGGGAGATTATCGGGGGGATTCTTGGGGATGCGGCGAGATCAGGTCTTGCGCGGTCCAAAGGGGAACGATCCGGGGGCGGGTGCCTTGGGGGGTGGCCCGCCGACGGCGGCCGACGACGGGGGAAGCCCCGGTGTGGGGGCGGGCCGGCCGGGGGGCATGCTCATGGAGTCGAAGCTCTTCATGCCGCCCGGTGCCGACATTTCGCGCTGGCGTTCGTCGACGATGGCCCGCTTGGCCTCGCGCTCGAGGTATTCCTCGAGTTTTCCCATGCCATTGGTCATGATGGATTCGGGATTGTTGGCGCGACTGAGGGCATCGTATTCCGTGATCATCTTCCTTTCGAGCAGGTCCTTGAGGCACTGGTCGAGGGCCTGCATGCCGAGCTTTGCGGAGGTCTGGATCATGGTGGGGAGCTGGTGCGTCTTGCCTTCCCGGATGAGGGCGCGGGTGCCGGCAATCCCGAGCATGATCTCAAGCGCCAGGACCCGGCCGCGGCCATTGGCCCTCTTGAGCAGGGCCTGGCAGACGATGGCCTCGAAGGACTCCGCGAACATCATGCGAACGAGCTTTTGCTGTTCGGGGGGGAACACGTCGATGATACGATCGCACGTCTTGGGTGCGGACTGGGTGTGAAGGGTGCCGAAGACGAGGTGGCCGGTTTCGGAGGCGGTGAGGGCGAGGGAGATGGTTTCCAGGTCGCGAAGCTCGCCGACGAGGATGACGTCGGGGTCCTCGCGGAGGGCACTGCGCAGGGCCTTTGAGAAGCTGTGGGTGTTGGAGCCGACTTCGCGCTGATTGACGATGCAGCGGCGATTGCGGTGGACGAACTCGATGGGGTCCTCGATGGTGAAGATGTGCTCGTCGCGGGTGGAGTTGACGTAGTCCACCATGGCCGCGAGGGTGGTTGACTTGCCCGAGCCGG
>CAYTRP010000192.1:0-6882 GCA_964440195.1 uncultured Candidatus Sumerlaeota bacterium | reverse complement strand
CTCATTCAACCAAGCCACCCCTTCCCGCACCCGCATTTCGATCAAGGGCGCCATGTCATGCATGCTGATCCGCACCCGGTCCGGCGGGGAGGATGGCGGAGCCGCCAGTTCCTGCCGCGCCACGATACGGAGTGGCGCCTCCTCCACCACGCCAGCGGTTTGCGCGGGGACGTCGAGAACCTCGGCCATGACGGCCGTGGTCGTGCCCAAAATCAGGCACATCGCAAGGGTGGACATCGCAATTCGCATGGTTTCAAACCCCTTCGCGGCAATTCCGCGAGCAGTATGCCCATTGTCCCGTGATTTCCAAGGGGAATCCCCGCCCGGCAACGTGGCCTTGACCCATCGGACTCCCCGCGCGTCCTTGATGGAGCCTGATCGAAGCCGGACCATTTCCCGCCACGGATCGCAAGGCATGGCCTTGGGCCCTCAAAACAATCTGTCCGTGAGTTCCCTCCTTCATGGGAAGGGCAAGCAGTTCGACCTTCGCGTCGTCGCGGGCAAGGCCGGCCTGGACAAGGTGATCCTCGGGAGCGAACTCAACCGGCCCGGCCTCGCGTTCGCGGGCTTCCTGGACGTCTACGTCTTCGACCGGATCCAGATTCTCGGCAACACCGAGATCGGCTTCCTTCAAAGCATGGACGGCACCGAGCGGCTCGAGCGCATCACCCGTGCCCTTGACTACGACATTCCCTGCATCATCGTCACGACGGACAACGCCCCGCCCCCCGAGCTTCTCGAAGTCGCCGAGCAGCGCGCCATTCCCCTTCTGGTCACGGGCCATCCCACCACCCGCTTCTGGAGCATGCTGACGTTCCATCTCGAGCGCGAGTTCGCCCCCACGATGGTCGTCCACGGGGTGCTCGTGGATGTGTTCGGCGTGGGGGTCCTGATTACGGGCTCGGCGGGCGTTGGAAAATCCGAGTGCGGTCTCGAGCTCATCGAGCGCGGCCACCGCCTCGTCGCCGACGACGCCGAGCTGGTCGAGCGCCTGGCGAAAAACCTGATTGTCGGCTCCGCCGCCAGCAACGTTCAGCACCACATGGAAGTGCGCGGCCTCGGCATCGTCGACGTCGAACTACTCTTCGGCGCCGGCTCGGTTCGCGACGAAAAGCGCATCGCCCTGGTCGTGCGCCTGGAACGCTGGACCGACGAGACGGAAGTCGATCGCCTCGGCATCGAGGAGCACTATGCGCGCTACCTCGACGTCGATGTGCGCGAGTTCAAGATCCCCGTCGTCCCCGGGCGCAACATCTCCATCCTCGTCGAGGTCGCCGCCCTCCAGCACCGCATCAACAGCCAAGGGCGCAACCCCGCGCAGGAACTCAACAACCGGCTCATCAAGCAGATGTCCCGCACGCGCCTGGCATGAATGGACGTTCCGCGTTCAACGTTCCTCGTTCCCCGCTCACAGGGAGTCCCGTGGACAATGAACGTTGGTATCAAGTGCCCCATCCCCAGATCCCAGATCCCAAATCCCAGATCCTGTCTCCCCCCTCATGAAATCCATTCAGTTCGTCTTCGCCCTTCACGACCACCAACCCGTCGGCAATTTCGACCACGTCTTTGCCCATGCGTATGACGTCGCCTATCTTCCCTTTCTTGAACTCCTGGAATCCTTTCCGGCTTTTCGCGTTTGCCTCCATCATACAGGCCCGCTCCTCCAGTGGATCGCGAAGAACCGCCGCACGTATCTCGAGCGCCTCGGCGTGCTCGTCCAGCGCGGCCAGGTGGAGCTTCTGGGCGGCGCGTTCTACGAGCCCATCCTGCCCGTCATCCCCGAAGCCGACCGCATCGGCCAGATCGTCGCCATGTCCGACTGGATCGAGGCCGTCTTTGGCCGCCGCCCCCGTGGCATGTGGTTGGCCGAACGCGTCTGGGAGCCCACGCTGCCGCGCGCCATGGCCGCCGCCGGGATGGAGTACACCGTGCTCGACGATTCGCACTTCAAATCCGTCGGCATCCGCGAGAACGATGCCCTCGGCTACTACCTCACCGAGGACCAGGGCGATCGCATTGCCGTCTTTCCCATCAACCAGACCATCCGCCAGCGCATCCCCTACAACCCTGTCGAGGAAGTCATCGGCCATCTCAAGTACCTCGCCGACGAGAATACCGCGCGCACCGTCGTCATGGCCGACGACGGCGAGAAGTTCGGCGTCTGGCCCGACAGCAACCGCCATTGCTACACCGACGGGTGGATGTACCGCTTTGTCGAGATGGTCGGGAACAACAACGACTGGATCAGGATGAGGACCTTTTCCGAGGTGCTCGACGAAACCGCGCCCCTAGGTCGCGTCTATCTTCCCACCGCGTCCTATGTCGAGATGATGGAATGGGCCATGCCGCCCAGCGCCATTCGCCCCTATCGCCAACTCGCCAGCGAGTTGAAGAATCGCGGCGAGGCCGACACTCTCGGCGTCTTCGTGCGCGGCGGATTCTGGCGCTCGTTCCTCGCGAAGTACGAGGAGGCCAATCACCTCCACAAGAAGATGCTCCACGTCAGCCGCAAGCTCGCTTCCCTCCCGGGCGAACAACAAGCCAACCCCGAATACGCCATCGCCCTCGATCACCTCTGGCAGGCGCAGTGCAACTGCGGTTATTGGCACGGTGTGTTTGGCGGGCTCTATCTCACCAACCTCCGCACCGCTCTCTACCAACACCTCATCGCCGCCGATGAAGCCGCCGACCGCCTCGCCGGCCACGACGGCATCCGCTTCATCGCCACCGACTTCGCCTGCGACGGACACCCCGACCTCCTCGTCGAGTCCCCCTCACAAGTGCTGCACTTCAAGCCCCACCTCGGTGGCATCCTCGTCGAGCACGACATCCGCGCCGCGCGCTTCAACCTCCTCGACACGCTCATCCGTCGGCGCGAGGCCTACCACGACCAGCTCGATGGCCACGGCGGCGGCAACCAGGCCATGTGGGTCAAGGAAGACGACCTCGCCAGGTACCTCGCCGTTGACTGGTACCGGCGCGGCTCCCTGATCGACCACTTCCTCGACGACGAACTCGATCCTGAAAAGTTTCGGGCCATGCAGTGGCTCGATCGCGGCGATTTCGTCGATCAGCCCTACGAGACACAGTGGAGCCTCACCCCCGAAGGCGCCCGCATCGAGTTGCAGCGCGAGGGCAGGGTCCTTTCCGGAAACGAGCTTCTCCCCGTTCGCATCAACAAGACCATCGACCTCACCGGCGGCAAGCCGGGCTACAATGTCCGCTACGTCGTCACCAATCTGGGGCGCCAGCGCCTCCAGTCCCGCTTTGGTGTCGCCTTCCACGTGAATCTGCTCGCGGGCGATGCCCATGATCGCATCCACGAGATCGAGGGAGCGAACATCTCCAACGACGATCGCATGACCAGCATCGGCTCCGTCCCCAACGTGAAGAATTTCCGCGTCACGGACGGATGGCTCAAGCTGCGCGCCGCATGGTCGCTTTCCATTCCCGCCACGCACTGGCGCCTGCCCATCGAGACCGTCTCGAGTTCCGAGTTCGGCATCGAGCGCATTTACCAGGCCACCTGCCTCCTGCCCAACTGGATGATCAGCCTCGCCCCCGACGAAACCTTCGAAGTCAGCATCTTCCACGCGGTCGACGCGGAACCCCGCGTCGTGGAATGACTCCCCCGCTCCCATGGACATCCCCGCCATGAGCAACAGCCGCCCCACCTTCCACCGCATCGCCATCGGCACCGACCACGGCGGCTATGAATTGAAACAGCGCCTCGTGTCCTTTCTCGAATCCGAGGGCCATCTGGTCATGGATTGCGGCACCTACAACGGCGACGCGGCCGACTATCCGATCTACGCCGGTCGCGTGGCGCGCGCGGTCTCGAGCGGCCTCGTCGATGCCGGAATCGTTCTGTGCAAGTCCGGCAACGGCGTCGCCATCGTTGCGAACCGCCATCCCGGTGTGCGTGCCGCGTGGGCCGAGGACGCAAGGGCCGCCGCGCTCACGCGCGAGCACAACAACGCCAACACACTCGTCATTGGAAGCGAGCACCTCCGGGGCGATCTCATCGAAACCGTCAGCGCCTGGCTTCACGCCCATCACGACCCGGGCTCGCGCCACGGTCGCCGCGTCGCCATGATCGATGAACTCGACGCCATTCACTGTTCCGCGCTCCCGGCGCTGCGCCTCCTCCAGGCCAACTCGTCCGCGTGGCTCGCCAACGTGCCCCCCGCCATGCTCCTCGCCAACGGCTTCACGTCTTTCGTCGCGCACCATCACCTGCGCGGCGCCACCATCGGGCGCGAATCCCTCGCGACAGCCATCGAGGCCGACCCTGAAACATGGGCCGAGATCATCAAGGGGCGTGGACTATCCCCCGGCGACGCTTCGCAAGTTGCCGACGTCCTCTTTCGCCACCACGTCCAGTTGGTCTCCGATGCACTCGCCCCCACGTTCATTGCAACCGATGGCGACGAAGGCTTTGTCGCGGCACGTCTCCCTGTGCCGCAATCCGCCACTCTCTCATCCGTCCTCGAAGGCGCCACCGCCCTCCTGCAAGGTATCGACCGCCCCAACGTGGTTCTGTCGATCCCAGCCCTGCCGGATATCACACGCATCGTGTCGTCCGTCGCGGAATCGGGGCAATCCCTCATGGTCTCCGATATTCTCACCGCCGCGGCTGCTCATGCGGTCCTCGATGCCTGGATGGGTGGACTTGAGGAACGCGTGAAAATCGGCTTCCCCATCCATTCTCAGCGTCTCTTCCTCTCCGTGCCTGTCATGCAACTGCGCAAAGCCAGCAACGTCGGCGGTCTCATCGCCGCCGCCGCCGTCATACTCGAATCCCTGCGTCGCTGCGCCACCGGAGTGCGGTATCGCACCCTCGCCTTTTCCGGAGCCGCCCTCCCCCGCATCGCGTGGGATTGCGAGAACGCCTTGGGCAAGGAAGTCGAACTCGCCTGCGCCCTCTTCGCCCCGCTCACCATCCAGATCCACGACCCCGGCTTCTTCGACCTCCCCGAGGGAGCCCTTGACGGCACCGAGCATCCGCTGGAGAAGTGGCTGGCCGATGGAGAGTCCGTTCCGCACAAGGCATCGGCGAGCTTTCTTCCGCCCGTCGATGCCACCAGCCTCCTCGCCCGCGAGGCCGACACCCAAGCCAAGTTGGTCGCCAGCATCGCGGCACTCCCCGCCAAAAGCGTCTGATTCCCCCCGCCTGACGGAGGGCCACGATGCGGCAAACGGCTCATCAGCATCCGCGGCCTCTCCTGGTCGTCGCCGCCAGCACCTGTGCGGTCATTCTCGTGCGCCATATCGCCATCGCCTCCGCCCTCATCCGTGGCGAGCATCAGGCGGCCGCCACGAATGATCAAGGGCCGGGCGCCACGTCGCGCAGCTCTTCCTCGAACCCACCACTGAGGATCGGGAAGCGGCACCACGTCTTCGGATCAAGGTTCTTGTCGTCGAGGTTGAAACTCGGGGCGTACCGCTCGCGCTTCCATTGGTTGCGCGCCCACAGGCGATAGAACCGCGCGATGAACCCCCGCAGCGCCGCCTCGCCCCCCACGCGCGCCGCCCATTGCGTCTTCAAGTGCGCAAGCACCTCCGCGGGCTCCAGCCGGTCGCGAATCGCAAGCCCCTCGATCGCGTCCAACAAATCGTACGGCATCAGATCCGCTTCATCGGTTTGGTTCTGGTCGGATGGACGCAGCTCCGCTGTCGGCGGCGCATCAAGGATCGCCAACACCTGGGGGATCGGCCCGATTCCCTCCGGACCACGCGTGCCAAGCCAGCGCAACCACGCTCGCAACGTGTTCTTGTCGATCCCGGCGATCGGCGCGATGGAGCCCGACGTGTCGCCGTCCATCGTCGCGTAGCCCACCGCCGCCTCGCTGCGATTGCTCGTCGAGAGCAGCAGCGCCCCTCGAACATTCGCCAGCATCCATGCGCCCGGCGAGCGAACCCGCGCCTGGATGTTCTGCAGCGCAATGTCGTCCGTCTCCCACGCAAGCGCCCGCCCCAGCGTTTCCTCCACCATCGCGCGCGCATGGTCCACCATCGGTTGGATGTCCCACTCGCCGTGGCGCGCGCCAAGGCCCCTTGCCACGGCTGCCGCGGCCTGGCGCGTGAAGTCGCCGCTGTTTTCCGAAGCCTGGTAGATCGTGTCGAGCAACCCGCCCGACAAGCTTGCCCCATCGATCTTCAGGTGCGGGAGGCGCCGCGCGACTTCCGCCTCGCCCAGCTCCTGGCGCGCCAGGCGGATCGCCAACGAGGCAAGGCTCGCCACCGCCGCCGAATCCACGCCGCCGCTCAGCGACACCACCCATCCGCGGCTGCGGCTCTTGCGCAGGTAGTCGAACAGCCCCAGCGCCACCGCGCGCGCAAACTCCTCCGACTTGAGGTCCGAGTCGCTTTCCCAACCCTGTGGCGCGCCCACCGCCGTCGAGGGCGTCTCCCTTGACCCGCGCCATTCCCATTCGATGCGCTCCAGCACCATGGCGTCGTCGTTCGACTTCAGGCTCGTCGTGCGCTGCCGCCGCATGCGCGCCAGGTCCACGTCCACCACCGCCGACGTGACGGACCACTCGCGGAACGACAAGCGATCCCCGCGCGCGACCACGTCGCCATGCACGGCGATCACCCGGTCGCCCGGATAGATCATCCGCCCCGCCTCGTTGCCCAACAAGTTCGAGAAGACGTAGCAGGACGCCGTGGCGCGAGAGGACTCGGCGATGAGCCGCTCCCGCACGCGCCCCTTGCCAAACGCAAAGTGCGAGGCCGTCGGCACCGCAACGATGTCCACGCCCGCGCGCGCCAACCGAATCGCGGGGCGGTCGGCCACCCACGCGTCCTCACAGATCTCCGCCCCGATCCGCACGCCGCCGAAATCGAACAACAAGTCGCCGACGGGAATCTCGTGATCCC
>CAYTRP010000191.1:6246-6906 GCA_964440195.1 uncultured Candidatus Sumerlaeota bacterium | reverse complement strand
CGGACGCCTACGGGCCGATTTCGGACAACGCTGGCGGGATCGCGGAAATGGCGGAGATGGAGCCCCATGTCCGCCAACGCACGGACTTGCTGGATTCGCTGGGGAACACGACGGCGGCCATCGGGAAGGGCTTCGCCATTGGCTCGGCGGCGCTGACGGCGTTGGCGCTGTTGGCGAACTACATCGAATCCGTCCGCATCGGGGTGCACCTGGAGGCGGCGGAGGCCTATGTGGCGCCGCCGCTTGAAAGCGCCATGGCCGTGCGCGACCTTGGGTATGGGAAGTTCGGCATTTACGTGGCCGGGGCGGACGATACCCTTGAGGCGCGCAAGTCGCACACGTTCAGCGCCATCGGGCTGGTCAACGAGAACAGCCATCGCGTGCAGATCACCCACGGGAGCCGCGCCGGGGAAACCGTGCATGTGGTCGTCAACGAGATCGGCTCGCGGGCGCGGGTGGCGGGGTTGGAGGACATGGACGACCGCGCGCTGGCGGAGATCTCCCGCGCGCGCCTTTCGGACTACATGCAGTTCTACGACGTGACGCTGATGAATCCGAAGGTGCTCGTGGGGGTGTTCATCGGGGTGTTGATGGTGTTTTTGTTCAGCGCGTTGACGATGCTGGCGGTGGGCCGGGCGGCGCAGGCGATGGTGCGGGAGG
>CAYTRP010000191.1:0-6146 GCA_964440195.1 uncultured Candidatus Sumerlaeota bacterium | reverse complement strand
TGCGGCGGCAGTTCCGGGAGAAGCCGGGGATCATGCTGGGGACGGAGAAGCCGGACTATGCGCGGTGCGTGGAGATCTCGACGGCGAGCGCGCAGCGGGAAATGATCCCGCCCCTGGTGCTGGCCATCGTCATTCCGGTCGCGGTGGGATTGGTGCTGAACGTGGCGGGGATCATGGGGCTGTTGGTGGGAACATTGTGCGCGGGCTTCGCGATGGCGGTGTTCATGGCCAATTCCGGCGGGGCATGGGACAACGCGAAGAAGTTCATCGAGGCGGGCAACCACGGCGGCAAGGGCTCGGACGCGCACAAGGCCGGCGTGGTGGGGGACACGATCGGCGATCCGTTCAAGGACACGTCGGGTCCGTCGCTAAACATCCTCATCAAGCTGGCGGCGATGGTCTCCATCGTGTTCGCGGGAATCATCGTGAAGTTCGGGCCGGTGGTGGGTGGGTGGCTGAGAATGTGAGAAGGGTGAAGGGGATAGTGTACGAACCGGGCACATCGGTAACACATTGAACCGGGGCCCGGTCGCCTTTTTCGGGAACTTCGGAGGTTGTCCCTTGAAATTCGAGGGAAAATAAAGGTCTTTATCAGGGGGATCCGGAACGGGGGGAGAATCGGGCTTGACCCGCTTTCTTAAAAGGATAAGAACAGTCCGCGTTATCGGCGATAATAATTCGCGATAACGTAAGATCATCCCGGCGGTTCTATCAGGCAGGGCCCCATGAGATTCTCTACTGTTGGTGTCTTGACGTCTCTCCTCGCGGTTTTCGTTCTGTCGGTCACGTCGCTTCCGGCGGCGGATTTGGACTCGGGGGGCACGGTGCGGACCTTGCCGCTTTGGTGGTATCTGGGCCCGGTTTCCAGCATGGTGGCGCTGGCCAGCGCCTTCCTCTTCTACAAAAACATCATGCGGGCGTCGGAGGGGACCGCGCGCATGAAGGAGATCGCGGGCTATGTGCGGGAAGGCGCTTACGCCTACCTGCGCCGCCAGTACAAGGTGGTGGGGGTCTTTTTCGTGGTGGTGGCGGTGTTGCTGGCAATCATGGCGCTTGGGTTCGAGATGCAGCACTGGTTGGTGCCGATCGCGTTTCTCACGAGTGGTTTTTTTTCGGGGCTCGCGGGCTTCTTCGGGATGAAGACGGCGACGTCCTCGGCGTCGCGGACGGCGCAGGCGGCGAGCGAGTCGCTGGACAAGGGCTTGCGGGTGGCGTTCCGGGCGGGGTCGGTGATGGGGCTGACGGTGGTGGGACTTGCGCTGTTCGACCTCAGCCTGTGGTTTTTCTACCTGTACGGGTTCCATCATGTGTTGTTCGGCGGCGATCCGCTGAATTTAGAGACCATCACCCTCGTGATGCTTTGCTTCGGGATGGGCGCATCGAGTCAGGCGTTGTTCGCGCGGGTGGGCGGAGGCATTTTCACCAAGGCGGCGGACGTGGGCGCGGACCTGGTGGGGAAGGTGGAGGCGGGCATTCCCGAGGACGACCCCCGCAATCCCGCCACGATTGCCGACAACGTGGGGGACAACGTGGGCGACGTGGCGGGAATGGGGGCGGATCTGTACGAAAGTTACTATGGGGCGATCCTGGCGAGCGCGGCGCTGGGTGTGGCCGCGGCATTGCACCACGGTCTGGAGGATTCCTCGACGTTTGCCTATCTGGCGGCACCGGCGTTGTTGGCGGGGATCGGCATTCTGGCGTCGGTGGTTGGGGTGCTGTGCGTGCGGGCGAAGGAGAACGCGTCGGTGAGCGACCTGTTGCACGCGCTGGACCGGGGCGTTCATGTCGCCAGTGCCATTGTCGTGGTGGGCGCGGCGTCGATCGTGTGGGGGCTTGGGTTGCCGTGGGGCGTGTTCTTCTCCATTGTCATTGGCTTGGGGCTTGGGTTGCTGATTGGGAAGGGGACGGAGTGGGCCACGTCGTCGGATTACCGGGCGACCAAGGCGATTTCGGAATCGGCGAACACGGGCCCGGCGACGCTGATTATCGCGGGCATGGCGGAGGGAATGCTTTCGACCTGGGTGCCGATCCTGGCGGTGTGCGGCGGGATGCTGCTGTCGTTCGGCCTGTCCGGCGGCTTTGCCGATGTGCTGGCCGGTCTCTACGGCATCAGCATCGCGGCGGTGGGGATGCTTTCGACGTTGGGGATCACGCTGGCGACGGATGCCTACGGGCCGATTTCGGACAACGCTGGCGGGATCGCGGAAATGGCGGAGATGCCGCGCCATGTGCGCGAGCGCACGGACATGCTGGACTCGCTGGGGAACACGACGGCGGCCATCGGAAAGGGCTTCGCCATCGGTTCGGCGGCGCTGACGGCGTTGGCGCTGTTGGTGAGCTATGTCGAGGCGGTTCGCATCGGCGTTCACCAGGAGGCGGCGGCGGCCTATGTGGCTCCCGTCGTGGAGAACACGATGGTGGTGCGCGACCTGGGATTCGGAAAGTTCGGCGTTTACGTTTCCGGCGCCGGGCAAAGCCTTGAGTCGCGGCAGGCCCATACGATCAGCGCGCTGGAAGTGGACGGGGTGAACACTTATGACCTTGCGGTCACCGATGGCGCCCGTGCGGGAGAAGTCGTGCGCGTGGTGGTGAACGAAGGAGGGGCGCGGGCGCGGGCGGCGGGAATTCGCGGCCAGGCGGATTCCACCATCGCCGATGTGACGCGCGCGCAGCTTGACGACTACATGCGGTACTACGGCGTGACGCTGATGAATCCGAAGGTGCTCGTGGGGGTGTTCCTCGGGGTGCTGATGGTGTTCCTGTTCAGCGCATTGACGATGCTGGCGGTGGGCCGCGCGGCGCAGGCGATGGTGCGGGAGGTGCGGCGGCAGTTCCGGGAGAAGCCGGGGATCATGCTGGGGACGGAGAAGCCGGATTACGCGCGGTGCGTGGCGATTTCGACGGCGGGGGCACAGCGGGAGATGGTGCTACCGTCGCTGCTGGCGGTGGTCATTCCGGTCGCGGTGGGGTTGGTGCTGAACGTGGCGGGGATCATGGGGCTGCTGGTGGGGACATTGTGCACGGGCTTCGCGATGGCGGTGTTCATGGCCAATTCCGGCGGGGCGTGGGACAACGCGAAGAAGTTCATCGAGGCGGGCAACCACGGCGGCAAGGGCTCCGACGCGCACAAGGCAAGCGTGGTGGGGGACACGGTGGGCGATCCGTTCAAGGACACGTCGGGTCCGTCGTTGAACATTCTCATCAAGCTGGCGGCGATGGTGTCCATCGTGTTCGCGGGGCTGATCGTGAAGTTTGGGCCGGTAATTGGCGGGTTTCTGGGAATGTGAGAGGGAAGGATAAAGAAGGAATCGGGAGTCGGGATTCAGGAATCAATGAAAAGGGGCCATTGAGAAGTCCGTGCCCGTCCGTGTTGGTCCGTGTGAATCGATCCACTTTGATTGGAGCTTGCCATGAGTGCCGATTTCCGACTTTACCAGATGTGCCGGCGGGCGGATGCGTTGGTGGCGTCGCAATTGCCGCCGGAAGAATTCGGCGCCTACATGGCGACGGGGACGCGGAAGCAGACGTCGGGGCGCGTAATCTTCCTGGAAGTGGACCAGGCGAAGTTGGCGCCGGGTCATTTCGACATGGAGCGGGCGCGGCGCGAGACGGTGGCGCGGCCCGACGGTTCGCCGAAGCGGAGCAAGTACGTCAGCATTTACCGCTCAATGGAGCATGTGCCGACGGCGGCGTTTGGCAGCCTGTACCTGGTGACGAGGGATGGGCGGACGCTGGGCCTTGACGCGGCGCCCTATGACGATGCGGGGGAACGCGACGTGCCGAACATGTTTTTGGAACTGTGTCCGACGTATCCGTTGGTGGTGTCCTCGCGCGGGCCCCGGGAGTTTCTTCGCACGATGACCGATCCGGGCAATCCTCTCCGCGTCCCCCGGTTGCTGTTCGCCGACCTGCGCATTGATCGCGAGGATGATGACGGCTTGGCGGGCGATTTGCCGTACAAGGACCCGGAGCATATCCTGCAATGCCTGAAGGAAGTGATGGAGGACGACCGCCGCAAGCCATCGAAGACCGTGGATCGCACTCCGGCCATGCCGTCCTTCTATCGTTGCGTCCGGCGGGGATTCTTTTTGGGCGATGCGGAGTCGATGCGGTATTATCCCTACCCGTGCCGCGAGGAGATGAAAGACCGGTACCACCAGTGGTGGCGGTCGGCGTTGTTGGAAGGATGAAGGATGGGGGGAAGGATGAAGAAGAGAAGAGGGATGAGGAGAAATGGTCCGTGCCCGCCGATGTGATGAGGCAGGGCGAATGGCGTTGACGCTCGCGGCCCGTGCGGTGGTTCAATCCTTTCTTTGCCAGCCGTTTGGACAACCGCTTCGGCTCGGGGCTTGACAAGTTTTTGGTCTTATCCCCGCGAAAGGACTTCCAAGAGTTGACATGACGAACCTGAACTACTTCTGGATCCGCCGGATCCATTCGCTGTTGGGGGTGATTCCCCTCGGTATTTTCCTGTTCGGGCACCTGACGACGAACTCGATGGCCTTCTTCGGCCAGCACGCCTTCGATCACAAGGTGGAGTTGATCCATTCCCTGGGGCCATTGCTTCCCATTGTGGAGGCCACGGTCATCTTTGTGCCGCTGGCCTTGCACATCATGATCGGCATCTTCATCGCGTTCACGGCCAAGTCCAACGTGGGGGACCTGGGCTATGCGCGCAATTGGGCGTACTCGCTGCAGCGCTGGAGCGGCTGGGCGGCGCTGGCCTTCATCGTGTGGCACACGCTGACGCTGCGGTTCCTCGACGTGGCGAGGCCTTTCGCGATGGAGCCCGGCGGCACGGGCTTCTTCGAGTACCTCTCGGTGATGTTCTTCAACCATCCATGGTTCATCGTGGCGTACCTGATCGGCGGGATTGCGGTGATCTATCACTTCGCCAACGGGTTGTGCACGTTTTGCATGACGTGGGGGATCACGGTGGGGCCGGTGAGCCAGAAGTACATGGCCTGCGTCGCGACGGCGGCGGGCGTGGTGCTGCTCGGGATGTTGGTGAGCAGCGTGGTGGGCTTCTACAAGGCCTATGACCCGGCGTTTGAGCTGGATTCGCCGCAGCGCGCCGCGATGATCGTGCGGGCACCTGGCGGCATGGATCTCGGAATGGCCTCGAGCGAGGCCGTACTTGAAGGGAGCTTCTAGAGCATGGCAAAGCGCGTCATCGTCGTCGGCGGAGGTCTCGCGGGCCTTTCGGCGGCCATCAAGGTCGCGGAAGCCGGGTTCAACGTGGACTTGTTCAGCGTCGTGCCCGTGAAGCGGTCGCACTCGGTGTGCGCCCAGGGGGGGATCAATGCAGCCAAGAACATGAAGGGCGAGGGCGACAGCCCGCGCATTCATGTGACCGACACCCTGTTTGGCGGCGAGTACCTCGCCGACCAGCCGCTTGTCGCGCGCATGTGCGAGGACGCCCCGGCGGTCATCGACCTGCTCGACCGCATGGGCGTGCCGTTCAATCGCACGAGGGAGGGCTTCCTTGATTTCCGCCGCTTCGGCGGGACGCTGCACCATCGCACGGCGTATGCCGGCGCGACCACGGGCCAGCAATTGATGTATGCCCTGGACGAGCAAGTGCGGCGGTATGAAGCCGAGGGCAAGGTCGACAAGTATGAGTATTGGGAGTTCCTGTCGGTGGTGATCGACGGCAAGGGTCAGTGTCGCGGCATCACGGCGATGAACGTGTGGGATCGCTCGGTGCACGTGTTCAAGGGGAACGCGGTGTGCATCTGCACGGGGGGGCCGGGGCTGCTGTTCGGCAAGTCAACCAACTCCGTCATCAATACCGGCGCGGCGGCCAGCCGCGCGTACCAGCAGGGTGTCCATTACGCCAATGGCGAGTTCATCCAGGTGCACCCGACGTCGATCCCCGGGGCGGACAAGCTGCGGCTGATCTCCGAGTCGGTGCGCGGCGAGGGCGGGCGCGTGTGGGTCCCGAACAATCCCAGGGACACCCGCAAGGCGAGCCAGATTCCCGAGCAGGATCGCGACTACTTCCTGGAGCGCAAGTATCCGAAGTACGGGAACCTTGTGCCGCGCGACGTGGCCACGCGCGAGATCTTCAGCATGTGCGTGGATGAAGGGCGCGGCGTGAACGGCGAGAACATGGTGTATCTCGACATCACGCCGGAGAAGTCGGG
>CAYTRP010000190.1:2366-6911 GCA_964440195.1 uncultured Candidatus Sumerlaeota bacterium | reverse complement strand
CCCGGGCGTTTTTCTTTTGGGTGTGGCCGGCCGGCCGCGATGGGACGCCGGGGCTCATTGTCGATGAGGACCGAATAGACGTTGATGTGCACTTCATCGCCAATCGACTCGTCATCGAGCAAGAGGGCGATGCTGGGTGCCTCGAACCGCGCGCGGATCGTGACCCCGGGAAAGGAGAAGCGGCGAACTCCGGGCTTGGAATCGTCCACGCGGCCGATGAACTGGATGTTTGGGTGGTCGGCGGGAATGATGACGGGCGAGGGACCCTCGTTCGCATCAACCATGGAACAAAGAAGGAGCACGGCGCAAAGCAGGATCGGAATCCTCATTCAAGTTCATCCGCGTAGAGTTTGGGAAGGTCGTTCTCCAACCAGATCTTTGGGCTCGAAGCCATTTCGCGAAAGTCCGGTACGGACAGGTGGCCGGGAGATGGCGCGAAATGGTGTTCCGTGCCCGCGTTTCGCCACACAAGCATCCATGAGATTCGGCGGGCAAGAGGATCGGCGAGAATGGGCCCGGAGAGGTTCTTCGTCCACCACGTTGGAATGCCGATTCTGTCCAATCCGGTTTCGGTCAGCGCCGGGAGCTTGACGCGTCTTTCGGCAAGGCGAACGACAGTCCGCAGGCTCTCCAGGAACTCCTCTCGCCGGCCGGGATTCTCTGCCTGACGGTAGTTGTCGTGGCCCATGATGTCGACGTATTCGTCACCCGGGTAGCGTTCGAGGTATCCCTCCTCGCCCCGGAAGACATCCGGCGAGTAGGCATAAAGGAAGTTCCGCACGCCGAACTCGTCGCGCAGTGTGCGCACGGTGAGGTGCCAGAGGGCGACGAACTCCGCGTCCGTGCAAAACGGCCTGCACCACCAGAACCAGTGCCCGTTGTGCTCATGAAAGGGACGGAAGACGACGGGGACCAAGGTGCCATCCGGGGCGCGAAGGGCCTTGGCAAATTCCGAGACGCGCCTGAGTTCGGCGCGAAAGGCCTCGTGGTGGCTTCCTCCCGGCAGGAGATGGGGCACCGCGGGTGTGAGGTCGTAAAAATCCCCGCCACTGACGGGGTTGAACATGTGCCAGGAGTAGGTGTTCACCCCGCCGCGTTGGAATGCCTCGATCGTCAGTCGCAAGACGGAAGAGAGATCGGGTCCGCCGGTCTGGGTTGCCCTCCCAAAGTCCCATCCATGGACGGCCGGGTGGCTGCCGCAAACGGACTTGATGTCGGAACGGCCGGAATCGCCACGCCACCCGACGCCATAAGCCGTGGCATCCTGGTGGCCGAAGAGGATCGCGTGTCCGGACAAGGCGTGCAGATTCCGCAACAGGTTCAGCGTCTCGCGCGTGGCGTTCGGATCGACGGGCCTGAGGGTGCTCACGGTTATGGCGCCGAGGCTTTCTCGTCGACGCGGAAAGTGCCGGACCCTTCAAAGTGCGCCGGGCTGTCCCATGGCGGCTGCCACCACAAGACGGAGGGTTTCACGTTCAGTGGGTCATCCACATCTGTCCACGCGACGTTCAGGCGTATCTCGTCGAGGTCCTCCCCGATGTGATCCCGAAGCCAATCGAGGGGCAGGAAGACGCCCAGTGCGCCCCCCTCCGACCGGGGACCCGCGACGTAAAAGGCCTCATCGAGCGGCTCGCCGCGGTGGCGAACCCGGGAGGCCAGCCAGGCGGCCTCCAACTCCACCGACCCTTCGGATCCACCGATCGTGATGAGGAAGCGATCCTGTGGGGTATCATCGCTTCCATCGGCGGCCTGCACACGGTCATCGGCGCAGTGCAGGACGAACCACAGCATGTTGGTCCCCTTGGCCACGGCAAACCTGAAGGTCCCGTCCCGCGGGCCGCGCCAATCCCAATCCTCGCGAATGAAGTTCGGCCGTTCGACGTCAATCCAGAGATCGTTGTACCATTCATCCGGCGGGGGGCTGTTGAGCGTCACCTCGATCGGCAGCACGGGGAGCGGCCTCACCCAGTCGAGGAGATGCCGATGGGTGGCTGGAGCCGACAGGTTGCGGCCATTTTGCTGAACGGAAGCGGTCAGTGACACGTGAAGGAAGTCCTTCAGCGGCAACTCAAGGACCCCGTTCTCGGCGGTGAAGTCGATGACGAGGTCTTCGCTCGATCCCGGAGGCAGGATGCGATCAATGGTGCCGATCGAGGGCACCAGCCCCGCTTGAGGAGGAATGCTGCCCGTGAGGCGCATCGGAAGCGGCGAGGGATTGGACAGCGTGAGCGTGACGGGGATGCGGTCCACAGAGGCGCTGTCGAGCAGGGTGGGCCTCACGCTCATCCAGGAACCGTCGCGCAGCGCTTGGACGATGTCGCGGTTTTGCCCGGTGACAAGGTCGGTGTCGAGAATGCCATCGAGCTTGAGGTGCGTGATGCGCGGGCCATCGTCGCGCATCGTGACCCAGGTGACATGGTCAAACTCTCCGAGAGCCTCGCCGCGCAGGAGGCTGCCGCCCCCCGTCGTGCCAAGGACCATGTGGATGTTGCCGTCGATCTCGGTCTTGTAGTAGTAGTGGTGATGGCCCGAGAAGAGCGTGAAGCGGCGGCCGTCAAGGAGCGTCGCGATGCGCTCGTATCCCTGTTGGTTGCCGTAGTCCCAGAACGGGCGATGCATGAAGACGAAGATCCAGCGGGCAGTGTCACCGTGCTGTTCGAGCACCGCGCGAAAGTACTCCGCCTGCGCTTCGCCGATGCCGCCGGGCGGTGGGTCCTCGGTGTTCAGGCACAGGAAGAGCACATCACGATAGAGGAAGTGGTAGTAGGGCTGGCCGTAGCGGCGGACCCACTCGTCGTGGAGGAACGGGTTGCTGATGTCGTGATTTCCGGCAAGACGGAAAAAGGGCATCTCCAGCCGCGCGATCATCGCTTCGAATTCGTGCCATTGTTGCCCGGCGCGACCGGCATCCGTCGTGTAGCCATCGATGAGATCGCCGATGGACACGACAAACTCCGGCTGCAGGAGGTTCACCTTGTCTATGGCCTCGTTGAAGATTCCGGGGCGCTCGCCACCCGTGCGGTCGGACATGATGAGGAACCGGAAGTCCCCGGATCGATTCAGAAACTCGTCGTGGGTCCATGGCGTCGGCCCCTCGGCGATGCCGGGCACGAATGGATCATTGGCGAATGCGATCGCCGCCATCAGAAGCGCCGGGGTGGCAAGGAGGAGTTGGAGGGTGCGAGCAATATTCATCGGTGCGATCATCCTTTGATCCCGGTAAGCGCGATGCCTTCGACGAAGTAGCGTTGCAGGGCAAAGAAGAGGGCGATGACGGGGAGGACCATCATCGTCGAGGCGGCCATCAATGGTCCCCAAGGTGTGCGGGTGATGTACATACCCTTGAAGAGGTTGAGGCTGAGGGCAAGGGTGTACTTCTCCTGGTCGTGGAGGTAGATGAGGGGCGAGATGAAGTCGTTCCAGTGCCACATGAAGGCGAAGATGGTGACGGTCAGGAGCGCGGGTCGCGAGAGCGGGAGGAAGATGCGCCAGAAGATCATGAAGCGGCTGCAGCCATCGATGAGGCCCGCCTCCTCGAGGTCGCGGGGGATCGTCAGGAAGAACTGGCGCAGCAGGAACACATTGAACGCGCCCCCGCCAAGGAACGCGGGAATGATCAGCGGCCAGTAGGTGTTGATCCAGCCGAGCTTCTGAAAGAGGATGAACACGGGTATCATGGTGACCTGCGGGGGGAGCATCATGGTGGCGAGGAAGAGCGCGAAGATGGCATCGCGCCCCCGGGCTCGCAGGCGCGCGAATCCATACGCGCACAGGGCCGCGGTGAAGACATTCCCGATCACGCAAACCGAGACGACAAAGACCGTGTTCAGGTAATGACGCCCAAAGGGGACGATCTGGAAGGCCTCGGCGTAGTTGCTCCACTGGAAGACGGACGGGATCATCGTGGGGGGAACGGAAAAGATCTCGCCGGCGGGCTTGAGGGATGTCGCGAGCATCCACAGCAGCGGAAAGAGAAAGACCAGGCTGCCGCCCATCAGGAGCAGATGGACAAGGCCCCGGGAGAAGAACCGCCGGGTTCGATACCCGGTAAAGGAGGAGGTCATGACAGTCGTCTCATCCGTAATGCACGCGCTTGCCGAGAAAGCGGAACTGGATCATCGTGATCACGAGGATAACAAGGAAGAGAAACCATGCCATGGCGCTGGCGTATCCCATGTCATACTGGCGAAAGGCCTTGTGATAGAGATAGAGGACATAGAACAGCGTGGAATCGACCGGGCCCCCGTCCCCCCGGAGGGACATGACGTAGGCCTGGGTGAAGACCTGGAGAGAGGTGATGAAGCCCATGATGAGCGTGAAGAGCAGGTAGGGAGACATCATCGGGATGGTGATGTTCCAGAATTTGGTCGCCCGTCCCGCGCCATCGATGTCGGCGGCCTCGTAGAGGCTGGCGGGGACTCCCTGTAATCCCGCGAGGAAAATCAGCATGCTCGGGCCACCGGCGATTCCCCAGATGGTCATGATGATGATGGCGGCCCCGTGTCAGAATAGAGCCATGTCCTACCTCGTCCTCGCCCGCAAGTG
>CAYTRP010000190.1:1960-2356 GCA_964440195.1 uncultured Candidatus Sumerlaeota bacterium | reverse complement strand
ATGGCGGGCTTGGACCATTGGGGGCTGAACATCCATTCGGGGCCCGCAATGCGAAGAAATCCAAGCACCCCATTGACCAGGCCGTACTCGGGGTTGAACAGCCAGAGCCACAGGACGCTGCCCGCCACGACCGGCACGATGGATGGGAGGTAGAAGGCCGTGCGGTAAAGCCCCCGCATCGCCACCCGCGTGTTGAGGAGCATCGCGGCGATGAAGGGGATGGCCACGCCGGCCGGGACGACGAACAGGGTGAAGTAGAGGGTGTTCCAGAGGCTCTTCCAGAATCTCTCGTCCTCGAAGAACATCTCGCGATAGTTCTCGAGGCCAATCCACCTCGGGGGCGTCATGATGTCCCAGTAGGTGAAGCTGATGACCAGGGAGGCGATCATGGGGCCG
>CAYTRP010000190.1:0-1950 GCA_964440195.1 uncultured Candidatus Sumerlaeota bacterium | reverse complement strand
ATGGGGCCGACGGCGAGGAAGAGCAGGAAGAGAATCGCGGGGGACATGAACAGGTAGCACGACAGCTCCTCGCCTCGCATCGAAGCGGAGCGCGCGGGTGCCTTGCCATGGACGAGGCCCAATCGCATCAGGCTTTCTTCTCCCTCATCCGGTTCGCCTCAAATCAGTCCCCGGCGCCCGGCCTTGGCGATTTCGCGCTCGACAACCCGCTGGTAGTGCTCGCCCGCCTCGCGGGCCCCCATCACGCGCAGGTTCACGGCATCCATCATCGACTCGTAGGCGCGCTTGACGTGGCCGTGAAACGTGGGGGCGTTCTCCACGACGGTGTCATGCTTCATGGTATGCAGGTAATGGACGATCCCCGGCGGCATGATGGGTTGGCCCAGGAACGCGTCGCTCTCGGCGATGTCCGCGCGCGACGGCATGGCGATTCCCAATTCCGCCTGCATGACCTGCGCCTCCCCGGAGTAACAGAGGAACTTGAGCAGGCGATACGCCTCGTCGGGATGCCGTGTCTTGGGAGAGATGGCGATGGGCAACCCCAGAAGGCGGGCCTTGTTCCCCGCGCTCCCGCGAGGCATGTTGACGATGTCCCAGTCGAAGTCGCACGTCTTCTTGTAATGACCGATCATCCACGGTCCCGCCAGCGCCATGGCGGCCCGTTGGGAGACAAAGAGGTCGCCTCCGATGCCGCCCAGTTCCTGTGCGCGCGGGATGACGCCATGGACATTGATGGCGTCGGACCACCACTTGATCGCTCCCCAGACCGGTTCGTCGGAAAAGTGGGCCGTCCGGTGGTCGTCGCTGACAAGTTGGGCACCGTTCTGGAAGACGACGTCGATCCCATAGTAGGGGAGGGCGAAGACCTTCTGACGACCCGCGGGCGGCGAGGAAAGCTGCCCCAACTGCTTGCCGATGGCGAGAAAGTCGTCCCAGGTCCATTCGGGAGCGGGATAGGGAATGCCGGCCTGGTCGAAGAGATCCTTGTTGTAGGCGAAGAAGAAACACGCGACGTCGCGCGGCAGCGCATGGAGGCGCCCGCGATAGCTGCAAATTTCAAGCGCGTTGGGAAAGTAGAGGGACGTGTCGATTTCCGGATCGGCCCGCACGCGGTCGGTAATGTCCATGACCACCCCGCGATTGGCGAGGAACGGCAGATTCTCGAGCTGTGTCCAGAACACGTCGGGCGGATGGCCGCCGACCGTCAGGGTGAGGAGCTTTTCCCCGTAAGTGTCGTAAGGGGTGTAGATGAGTTCGATTCGGATGTCGGGGTTTGCCTCCTCGAACGCGGCGAGGAGGCGGCGCTCGAGGTCAAAGCCACTGTCGCTGGCCCATGTGGCCATGCGCAGAGTCACAATTCCACTCACCCCGGCATCGTTGCCACGCCGGCACGAAGCGACGAGCGGCGCAAGGGCCAGCGCGACACAGAGGACGCGGAGCCAAACGGGAAAGGCCCCCTGTCGCTGGGGTGCTGGGGAGATCCGCTTCATGGCGAGGGGCCCGGGCGAGGCATTCGCGAGGATAGGGGGGGATAGTGACGATTCGCGGGGACAGGCAAGGAAAATATTTCCCTTCTTTTCCTCTCCGGAAGAGGAGTTGCCGGCAAGGCGCGATTGATGGGGAGTTGCCGGCCCGGAGGGATGAAGGCGCGGTTTCAAGCGTTTTCTAGCGGGAAATTGGCCATGGAATCGCCGGGGCGGGAGAGAATTCCCTTGCATCGACAACGGGCGGGGAATAGCGAACATGGAAAGAAAAGGTTTTCTGAAATGGCGTGATTCGATCCAAAAACCGTCGACTTCCGGCAAGCCATTCCCGACAGTGTCATCGACCATTTCCCCCCGAGGTCATCTTCCGTGAAGACTCTCCGCGCTTTTACGCTGATCGAGCTGCTGATCGTCGTGGCGATCATCGCCATTCTGGCGGCCATCGCCGTCCCCAATTTCCTTGAAG
>CAYTRP010000189.1:846-6940 GCA_964440195.1 uncultured Candidatus Sumerlaeota bacterium | reverse complement strand
CATCAACAAGATTCTCGACCTCATCGACCCGCCTCCGCCCTCCGTCAAGCGCCGTCAGGTCGTCGTCGACGGCAAGCCCGAGATGGAATACGAATTGCCGCGCCTCGGCGCAGGCGAGAATGATCGCGACCATCCCGCCTATCAGTGGCAGCGTCGCCGCGAGGCCATGCGCCCGGGCCTTTCCACCGGCAAGTTCGACGAGCGAGAGGTCGAGGTGAAGGTCACCCAGCGCGGCGCCAATCCCTTTGCCGCGATGAACATGCCCATGGGCCCCGGCGGGTCCGGCGGCGGCATGCAGATGGAGGGCATGGACCAACTCTCCTCGCTATTCGAGCAGATGGCCCCGCGCAAGCAGAAGAGCGTGAAGCTGCGCATCTCCGAGGCGCGCCGCGTCCTCTTCGAGGAGGAAGTCGAGTCGCTCATCGACATGGAGAAGATCAAGCTCGAGGCCCTCGAGCGCGCCCAGCAGCACGGCATCATCTTCATCGACGAGTTCGACAAGATCGCCGGTCGCGGCGACGGCATGCGCGGACCCGACGTCTCGCGCGAGGGCGTGCAACGCGACATCCTGCCCATCGTCGAGGGCTCCACCGTCTTCACCAAGCACGGCATGGTGAGCACCGACCACGTGCTCTTCATCGCCGCCGGCGCGTTTCACACGTCGAAGCCCAGCGACCTCATCCCCGAACTGCAGGGGCGCTTTCCGCTACGCGTCGAGCTCGAGTCCCTCACCGCCGAGGATTTCCAGCGCATCCTGACCGAGCCCGAGAACGCCCTCACGCGCCAGTACCTCGAACTCATGAAGACCGAGGGAATCGACCTCGACTGGCAGGAGGACGGCATCGCCGAGATCGCCCGCGCCGCCGCCGACGTCAATTCCTCCATGGAAAACATCGGCGCGCGCCGCCTGCACACCATCCTCGAGAAGATCCTCGAGGAGGTGAGCTTCGAGGCCCCCGACATGGGCGTGGGCCGCATTGTCATCAACCGCGCCTTCGTCGAGGGCGCCCTCAAGGACATCCTCAAGAGCCAGGACCTTCGCCGCTTCATCCTGTGAGGTGCCCCCCTCACCTGGGACCGCCGCTTGCGAGGTCATAGCCTTTGGCGAAGGCTCGGGCTTGTGTCCGCAACTGGCCAGCAACGGCGTAAACATGGGAGTGGAGTCCCGATCCATCTCCCAGCCAGTCATGGATCTCCCCACTCGTCATGGATCTCCCCACTCGTCGTGGATCTCCCCACTCGTCGTGGAGCTGCGGGCGCCCCCGCCCGCAGGGTACCAGAGACCCCCTCAAGCTACCGCAGAAACTCCGTCACCAACACGTCCTCGATGGTGACGCCGCCGAGGCAGGCGTTGCGGATGGTGGCGTTGGTGAGGGCGACATTGTGGAACGTCGCACCGCGCAGGTTCACGTCGTCGAAGGTTGCGTTGGCCAGGCAACTGTCGTGGAAGACAGAGTCGGTCAGGATGGCAGCATGGGCATGGTAGGTCCCGGAGGGGAGGTGTGTCGGCATGGGGGCGGTCCTTACTCTGCTATCGGGTCCAACCCCAGCGCCGCACGCATCACGCGCGTCCAGATCGCATATCCCTCGGGGTTCATGTGCAGGCGGTCGTTGAGGAAGATGTCCTCGCGCACATTGCCGCTCTCCTCCAGCATCGCGCCCGCCACGTCCACGAACACCAGGCGGTCGTCGAGCGCGCACGCGGCCGCCAGCAACTCATTCGTGCGCTGCATCTCGGGCCACACGTTCCAGCGCGAGGGGCTTGGCTTCACCGCGATGAGGTAGATCTTCGTGTCCGGCAGCGCGGCGTGCACGCGATCGATGAACTCGATGTAGCTCCCCACGACCTGCTCCACCGGGTGGCCGCCAGCGATGTCGTTGTCCCCCTCGTAGAGGAGGATCTTCGAGGGTTTGTAGGGCAGGACGATGCGATCCATGAAATGCACGACGTCGTTCATGTTGCTGCCACCGAAACCGCGCGGAATGACGACCAGCGGCGCGAGGTCCCCGGCAATGGTGCGATGCCAGCCGCGCATGCTGCTGCTGCCGATGCCGAGCACCGCGCCCGCCGGCGGAAACGCGACGGCATCCTGCGCCTCGAACTCGGCGATGGCCTTGCCAAAGCGCGTCTCGGGATCGGGCCACGCCTTTCCCTCGACGCCTGCGACCTGGGCGCGAATCGGCGCAAGGGTGTCCACCGGCCCACCCAGGTTCGCGCATCCACCCAGCAACAGCAGTGCGACCATGACCACCAGAAGCTGCTTCATCCGGTTCCGTCCTCATGCAGAAGTAATGACCGCCAACGCCCATCAGGTGGGCACTGAGGATGTTGTCTTCTCTTTCGATTCCATTCAAGGCGTCCACAAACACAAGAAAACGGCGGGGGAGGCCTGTAAGCCGGGTTCTGTTCTAGCAGCCATTCCTCTGGGATTGGCGTCGCCGCCAACCTCTAGCAGCCTACCCGAGGGTTTGACGAGCCGGGCCGGCTCTTCCCTCCTATTTGGCTTTGCTCCGGGTGGGGTTTTGCAAGCCGCCCCGTTGCCGGGACGCTGGTGCGCTCTTACCGCACCATTTCACCCTTGCCTGATCCCGCTTTCACGGGCCATCGGCGGTGTGTTTTCTGTTCCACTTTCCGTCGGGTTTCCCCGCCCTGCCGTTAGCAGGCACCCTGCCCTGTGGAGCCCGGACTTTCCTCCAGTACCTCAAGGGATACCAGCGGCTGCTCAGCCTCCCCGCCTCTTCACAATGTGCGACGCCGGCGTGCCCGCCATCAAGCAGGATTCGCGGCGGCATCCGTCGCGCACCCGGACGCTTGCAGGCACGCATCCTGGGGCAGGAAGATGAAATTGCGCGGACAGGGCTCCGGCAGCGTCGCGCCATCCACCGGCCAAAGGGCATCGTCGCGCAGGAACTCGACACGATAGCCCAACTCGCGCATAAGGGCGAACACGCCCTCATGATGGTCCACCTCGGCAAGCACCACGGGCCGGCAGCGCCCCAACGTCTCGCGTCCCCCCTCCAGCACCTGCAACTCGTGCCCCTCCACATCGATCTTGATGAAGTCCACGTCCTCGAAGGCAAAGTCATCCAGACGCTTGACCGCGACATGGAGTGTCTCACACGGCCCTTCGCAGCCTTCCAATGATCCGCACCCCCGCACCACGCTGGTCCGCATCCGCCCCTTGAGCAACGGCACGCGGAACTCCAGCTCGCCCGTCAGATCCGACAGGCCGCAATTTTCCACCCGGATCGACCGGCCCGACACGCGCGCAAAGGCCGCCAATTCATCGGCGAGCACACGCTGGGGCTCAAACGCCACGACCCCCTCGAAGAGGTCCGCCAGCGCGTAACTGTACATCCCCCGGTTGGCGCCCACATCCAGCGCCCGCCGACGCGTCCGCCCCGCCATCAAACGCGGCAGGTAATCCAGCTCGGGCTCGATCCGGCCCTGCTGGCGCATCCTCCACAGGTAGATGGGCAGCCGATAAGAGGAAGGCGCCACACCTTCAGCCGCTGCTGCCGACAGGCCAAACAACCGGGATGTCAGGGGCCCCATTTTACCGCCTCCCAAGCTTCGCCGCAGATAGGTGGAGTGTCGTCCAAAGCCGCCGCAGCGGCAACCGGATTTGACTGCCCTTGCCCCGCGTTCCCTTCCTCGCAAGGCTCCGGATCATCGAATTGCGTCTTTCAACCGTGAGCACCCCGAGGGACTCCCCATGATCCGCGCCGTGTCGTTGCTGGCCTGTCTTCTCCTTGCGAGCATCCCCCTGCGCGGAGCCGAGTGGACCATGACCGATCTGGGCGAAACCACCATTGTCCCCATGGCCACGGCCCCCTTTCCCCACGAAAGCCGGGCCGACGGGTACGTGCGCAACGACGTCACCTACCCCGCCGCCGGGCACTACCAGAACAACGACGTCGCCCTCTTCCTCCCCAAGGGTTGGGATCCCAACCTCGGCGTGCATCTCCTCTTCTACTTCCATGGCCACGGCAACAACGTGCGCCAATCCCTCGATCAGTACCGCCTGCGCGAGCAGATCGCCGAATCCCGCCGCAACGTGGTCCTCGTTTTCCCCCAGGGTCCCTTCAATGCCCCCGACAGCGGCGGCGGACGCCTCGAGGAACCCGGCGCCTTCGCGACGCTCGCCACCGAAGTCCTCGCCGTCCTTCGCGCCGAGGGCCGCATCGCCAGCCAGCCCCTTGGCCGTGTCGTTCTCTCCGGCCACAGCGGTGCCTTCCGCGTCATCGCCCACGGCGTGATGCACGGCGGCCTGCCCATCTCCGAAGTGTATCTGCTCGACGGCAGCTACGGGTACGGCGAGGAGTTCGCCCAATGGGCGACCGCCAGCCCCGAACACCGCCTGCGCAGCATCTTCACCGACCACCTCGCCGCACGCAACGCGTGGATGGTCGGCCGCCTCAACGCCCTCGGCCAATCCCCCCTCCTCGTCCTTGAGGAGAACTGGACCCCCGAACTCGACCACGCCGAGCGCCTGCTCTTTCTCCACACAACCAATCTCGATCACAACGGCGCCGTGACCTATCTCGGCAAATGGCTCTCGACCAGTCCACTCCCCGCCGTGCAGGAGAACAAGTAGCCGCGCAAGGCACGAGGTTCTCCCGCCTCCATGCCCGATTTTGTGAGTTGTTATTGCGCCGTCCGCGACCGTCTGGCGAGTTGCTCATAAACGCTCGATTCGTGCCGCATCGACGGGGAATAAGATGCCATGATCTTCAGCGAGGAACAGCTCCGCCAGTATCGCACCCTCGGATACACCGTCGTTGAAGCGTTCTTTGACGAGCGGGAAGTCGGGGCCTTGCGTCTCGAACTGAGCCGTTTCCTCCAGCAGGGGCTCCTGCGCAATGTCGCCATCCAGGGCAACGGCACGACAAAGTCCGGCACCCAGGCAAACCTCCAGATCATTCCCATCTTCCCCCACAGCGCCCTCTGCCGCGCCGCCCCCTTTCATCCCCGCGTGCGCGACGCCATCACCCAGCTCATCGGCGAACCCGCCATCATGCATCTCGACCAGATCTTCCTCAAGCCCGCCCACCACGACCGGGGCACCGACTGGCACCAGGACAACCACTACTTCAAGATCGCCGACCCCATGATGGGCGTCGGCATGTGGACGGCCCTGCACGACGCCACCGTCGCCAACGGCACCATGCACGTCGCGCCGGGGATGTGGCGCGAACCCCTCGAACACACCCGCGATCCCTTCAGCGACCACCACCTTCACTGCCATGTGCCCGACGGCATCGCCGTCCCCGTCGAGATCTCCGCCGGCTCCGCCCTCTTCTTTTGCTACGGCACGCCCCATTGCACGCGCGCCAACACCACCGGCCGCGACCGGGCAGGCCTTGCCCTGCACTTCCTGCGCGCCGACTTCGCACCCGCCGACCTCGTTTTGCCCGACCGGCGCGAACGCCCCTACGTCAACGGGCCCCACTATACCGCCGGCATTCGCGAGTATGGCCTCGACCTCGACGAGGCCTGGCAAACGGAAGTCGACAACGTCCTCGCCGCCAAGGCCCACGCCCGATGAGCACTCCCGCCGACGCGCCCGCCATCGTCGTCGCGGGCCACATCTGCCTCGACCTCATTCCCGCCATCTCCGCGCGGCGGGAATCCTATGGCGATTTGCTTCGCCCGGGCAAGCTCCTCAACGTCGGCGCGGTCGTGACGAGCACCGGCGGAGCCGTCGCCAACACCGGCATCGCGCTGCATCGCCTTGGCGTGCCCGTGCGCCTTGTCGGAAAGGTGGGCGACGACGCCTTTGGCCGCGTCATTCTCGACATCCTGCGACGCCAAGGCGAGCAGCTCCCCGCCACCATGGTCGTCGATCCCGCGTCCGACACCTCCTACACGGTGGTCCTCAGCCCTCCCGGCCTCGACCGCGTTTTCCTGCACCACCCGGGAGCGAACGACACCTTCACCTCGGCCGACATCGACGCCGCCCATCTCGCCGGTGCCCGCTTGCTTCACTTCGGCTACCCGCCCCTCATGCGGGGCATCTATCGCGACAGCTATCAGCTCCTCGACATCTTCGCGCGCGCACGCGCGGCCGGGGTCATTACCTCCCTCGACATG
>CAYTRP010000189.1:0-836 GCA_964440195.1 uncultured Candidatus Sumerlaeota bacterium | reverse complement strand
CCCGATCCCGATTCGGAATCGGGGCGCGTGGATTGGGACGCCTTCCTGCGCGCCGTGCTCCCGGTGACCGACGTGTTCATGCCGAGCATCGAGGAAATCGCCTTCATGCTGCGCCACCCGGGCTCCTTCGACCAGTTGGTCGAGCATGCTCACTTGCACGCACTGGCCGGCGAACTCCTTGCGCGGGGGGCCGCCATCGTGGGCCTCAAGCTTGGAGAGCACGGCCTTTACCTGCGCACCACATCCGACGCGGTCCGCCTTGCGGCGCTCGGCCTTTCCGCCGGGGCATGGCGATCCATCGAGACCCTCTCGCCGTGCTTCCATGTCAACGTTGCCGGCGCCACGGGCTCGGGCGATTGCACCATCGCCGGATTCCTGGCCGCCCTTGTCAACCGGTCAACCCCCGACGAAGCCGCGCGCATGGCCGTCGCCACCGGCGCGTGCAACTGCGAAGCCCCCGACGCCACCTCCGGCGTTCCCACCCGCGCACAGGTCGAGCAACGCATCGCCCGAGGCTGGCAGCGCCATCCCCTCCCCCGGCAGGCCGGATTTCGTTGGGACGCGGCGCGCGACGTCGCCCTTCCCGCCACCTGACCCGTCACCCATCCCCCCCACCAGAGGAACCCCGCCATGATCACGACCAAGGAACTCCGCAAGGCACGGAAGGCCGCCGGGAAGATGCTCGCCAAGGCGGGCATCGCGCTCGCCGGCAAGGAGAAGGGCCAGATCGAGGTGGCCGAGTTCGGGCTCGGCGAGCTGCACAAGCAGGGCCTGGAGATCGTCGTGTACGAGAACAACGCGCGGTACTGCGCCAAGGAACTGGTGCTCTTTCCCCG